>JASHRR010000517.1 GCA_030037185.1 Xanthobacteraceae bacterium
CGTCTGAGCGGAGAGTTGCCCCTCACTTCGACCCTTTCCCCGCAAGCGGGGAAAGGGAGCTATCCGATCGACAAGTACTTTAGAATTCCTTTGTGCAGGGTTGTGCGGCCATGCGGCATCGTTTGCTTTCCATCAGTGCTATCGTTGCGACGTGGTTGGCGGGCGGCGTCGCACACGCACAAGACCTGCCGCCGAAAATCTGGGACATCAAGCTCGGGATTCCGATCAGCGAGCTGCCGCTTAAGGACTTCGTCGATCCGGCTTGCGGCACGAACGGCGGCCCGCCCGCGCGGGTGCTCACTGGCTTCGAGGGATTTGCGCTGTGTCCCGTGGAACAATCGACCGGGCTGCACGAGGTTTGGTTCCGCTACGACGACGAAATGGAATATATTGCACGGGCGCGACGCTCCGGCGCGTTGATCCGGCAGTATCAGGCCAATTCGCTCGCCGGCCAGCCGATCATCACGTCGTTCTTAATCGACGATGCCGGCCTGGTTCAAGGCTACCGGATCGTCAACGATCCTCGCGCGGAGGGCAGCACCCGCATTGACGCATTCAACCTTGCGGATCTGTTCAAGGGCATCGCCGGCCTGGGAATCCCGTGCACCGATCTGCCGCCGGCGGAAGGCGAGCGGCCGATCGATGACATCTTCATCAAGGAAATCTGCGAGCTTAAGACCGACGACAGGGTCGTCCGCGTCGAGTCGCGCCGCTATTACAAGCCGGGTCAGTACGCGGTCGATCCTAACGAAAATCGCCTGACCGAAAACCAATTCGAAAGCTCTGCGCGGCTCGAGGTCTACCGTCCACCGCACCGCAAGGTACCCTAGCCCGGACGGAGCGACCGCCCGCGCTCGCGTCATCCGGAAGAGCCGGGGCACTTTCAGGGATGAATCGTATTGTCTGGCATCATTGCGCCGGTAAAGACCGTGCCGGCTTGGTTGGTATTGCCCATGTTGGCCGACCGCAGCACCGCATGGTTGAGGTTGGTGCCGCTCAGATTGGCGCCGCTGAGGTCCGCAAGATAGAACACTGATTCGCCGAATTGAGCGCCCGACAGGTTGGCATCGCGTAGATTGGCCTGGGTGAGCTCAGTGCTGTTCGCCACTGCGCCGCTCATGTTGACCCGCAGCATCCGGCCCTGATGCAGGTTGGCGCCGTTGAGCGTGGCGTTGGCGAAATTGGCGTCGTTGAGAAGCGCTGCCTCGAGGTCTGCTTCGGTCAGGATGGCGCGATCGAGCCGCCCATTGAGAAGGCGGATGCTGCCCATCAGCGCCTCGGTGAGATTGGCGCGGGAGAAATTGGCACGGCTGGCGTCGGCCTCGAACAGCATGGCATTGGCGAGCTTGGCGTTGGACAGGTCAGCCTGGATGAGATCGGTCTTGTTGAGATTGGCGCCGGTGAGGTCGGCGCCCGAGAGATTGGCGCCGCGCAACACCGCGCGATGGAAGCTTGCGCCGGCGAGGTTGGCCCCGGCCAGATTGGCGCCGGCGAGGTTTCGCCGCTTGAGGCTGACGCCCGCGAGTTTGCAGCCCGGGCAGTCCTTGGTCTGGCCGGCGAGAAATGCCGCCGGATCGGCCGCTTGCGCCGAGGCTCGGTGAAGCCCGGCGCTGGCGCAGAGCGCCAAGGCGAAGGTGGCGGCGGCGATGACCGGCGAAGTGGCGCGCATGATGCAATATCCGTTGTTAAGGATGGCCTTGCCCCGACAGTAGCGCCGCCTCGAAGGCGCTGGCAATGGCCGGCCCGCTCTTGCCGGGCTTTAATGCGTCGCCGATCACCACGACGTTTTGCCTCGGTCGGCAGATGCGGCGCGCCCGCTCGCCAGTACTTCGCCGCGCCCGGTGATAAAGCCAGTGGCGAAACCTCCGCATGGTGAAAATCCACCGCAGGACCGGCCATCTTGCGGCACCATGGTCAAGCAGCAGGTTCGGCAGTCCGCCAAGGGCAAAGCGGTAGCCGGCCCCGGTAGCGATCACGATGCGATCATAGGTTGCGAGCTGCTCAGGCCCCTTAATGTCGACACCATAGAGAAAAGTGACGCCCTTGTGCATGCAAGCGGCTACCATGTTGCTGATGTAGCGATCGAACGAGGTCTGTTCTGCCGCCACCTCCTGGAACAACGGCGCCTTGCCGGCCTGGCGGAATGCTCCTCCCGCCGCGTTCTCCCGCTCGAAGATCGTAACCCTGTTGGTGTCGGCGACCAGCGCGGCGTAAGTCAGCCCGGCGGGCCCGGCGCCGATGATGGCAATGCGTTCGCCTTGCGGCGGCTTTGCGGCGGCAAACCTCGTCTCGTCGCCGGCCGCCGCGTTGACGACGCAATGCAATCGCGCACCGCCGCGCATCTCATTGACGCAGGTGTTGCACGCAAGGCACGCCCGCGGCGGCTCGCCGCGTGTGAGCTTGGCGACCCAATCGGGCTCGGCGATGAGTGTGCGCCCAAGCGCCACGAAATCCGCCTTGCCGGACTCGATCGCCTGCTTCGCGGTCGCGGGATCACCGAGCCGGCCGACGGCAATGACCGGCACCGCGGCCTCCTTTTTGATTTCGGCCGCATAGGACAGGAATGTCGCGTCAGGATATTGCATCGGCGGGATCATGCGCGCCGCCGACGGCAGCGAGCGGTAGTGGCCGGCCGCAATGTGCAGCGCGTCGACCCCGCTCTGCGCCGCGAGCAGCGCGACATGCCGGCCTTCCTCAAATGCCATCCCTTGCGGGAAATAATCGTCGACCGACAGGCGCAAGACCACCGGAATGCGGACTGCGGCCTTGACGGCTGCGAGCACCTCAAGGCCGAAGCGCGCACGATTTTGCAGCGAGCCTCCATAGGCGTCGGCGCGCCGGTTTTCGAAGCGGTTGAGGAATTGCGAAATCAGATAGCCGTGGGCGGCGTGGATCTCGACGCAATCGAAGCCGGCTTTCTCGGCACGCAGAGCGGCGGCCGCGAAGCCCGCGATGGTGAAGGCGATGTCGTCGTGCGTCATCTCCTTGGGGATGATGGTTTCGTTGGTCACCTCAAACACCGGGTGCGGAACAGCCGATGGCGCAACTGGCGTTTCCTCGCAGATGTCGGTGCGCGTGTGGCCGCCGCCATGGCCGAGCTGAATCGACGCCTTTGCGCCGCCCGCATGGATCGCCTCGGTGAGGCGCGTCAGGCCAGGCAGGAAACAATCATCATAAATGCCAAGCTCGCGACGCCGATGGCGGCCGGCGCGCGTCGGCGATGCCATTTCTACGGTGACAAGACCGACCCCGCCGCGCACGCGAGCCATGTAGTAATCTAGGCTGCCGTCAGTCACGAAACCATCCGCATCGGCAAGCCGCGTCGTCATCGGCGCCATGATGATGCGGTTCTTGATCTCGACCGCGCCGATGCGTCCGGGGGTCAAAAGGACATTCGTCTCGCTCATAGTGTCGGCACTTCACCGCCATCCATGTCGATGGTGGCGCCATGGAGCCAGCGCCCGCGCGGTGACACCATGAAAGCGATGAGACTGGCGATGTCCTCGGGCGTACCGAAACGCGTGACATTGATGTCCTGGCGGTGCCACTCGCGAACCTCGGCTTCGTTTTTGCCGGTGCGCTCAACATCGGCCTTGATGCGCCGCCAAAGCCGCTCGGTCTCGACATAGCTCGGGTGGATGGTGTTGACCTGCACGTGGTCGGCCTTGCCGAGATCGGCAAGCGCCTTGGCGAACGCCGCGCAGGCCGCGTTGACCGAGCTGCCGATGGTGAAGGCGGCAATCGGAATGCGCCCGCTGGTGCCGCCGATGGTGACGAGCGAGCCGCGGGCCTCGCGCAGCAGCGGCCATGCGGCGCGGGAAAGCCGCACATGGGCGAAGAACTTCAGCGCATAGCCATCTGCCCAGTCCGCATCCGTGAGGGCGAGAAAATCGCCGCGCTTGGTGGCGCCGGCATTGTTGACCAGGATATCGAGCCGGCCGAAGTCTTGCCTGACGGCCGCCGTGAGCGCGGGAGCCGCCTTCTCCCCGCGCAGGTCGAGAGCGAGATATTTCGCCGTGCGCCCGCATTTTTCGACGCCCGACGCCGCCTCCCGCAGCGCCGCCTCATCGCGTCCGGTCAGCATCAGGTCGCATCCCTCCTGCGCCAGTGTGAGCGCAATGCCGCGCCCGATGCCGCGGCTCGATCCGGTCACAAGCGCGACCTTTCCGGTCAGTCCAAGGTCCATCGGTGTGCCGCCCCAGCGAAAGATTTAAGGCCTTCATCCTCGATTGCGCGACGCATGGCAAGAGCGAATAGCCGGCCCTCGACGGGCGGTTCGCGACCCCATAAGACGCCGGATCGAAGGCGGATCACCCCCAGCGGCCTTTTCGATTCCCGGTGGCTATAATTCACGATCGAAACCGCTTTGCGCAACAAAGCATTGGTCCGGCGCGATTGCAGCGGTTGCGGGCGGCGAATGCCGGCAGCAGCTACCAACTCGATGACTCGATGAAAATCGTTTGACCCGCCTCACGGCGGGTCGCTCAAATCCACAGAAAAACGATGCTGGTCGCCGGAGCCGCCGCTCACGTCGTGGCGCTGCTTAAGCGACATCGACTAGTCCCTTCGGCTAATCGCAGCTGCTTTTCGACTTATCCGATGCGGCACTCGCCGACATCCGGGGGATATCTCTGCGGCGTCCACGGCCGCGATGGACGCGTTCGCACTCAAAATCGATTGCCGCGGCGTCTGCCATGCGGGCCGCAGCCGGGTTGAGCAACCAAACCCCTTGGCGCATCCCGAAGGCCCTATTTCGCTCACGTTTTTCATCGGGTCGGCCCGCCGGGTCCGGTCTGTGCCGGCCGCTGGCAAGCTCCCGCCGGAGGCGGTGGCCCAATCGGGCCGCGGCTGCTCGCGCCGGTCGTCACCCGATCACACCTGGTCGGTGCACAACTCATGACTGAGTGGCGTATTGTCCCTGATGAGGTCGCGGTCCGCGATGATGCCGGCCGGCGTCGCGCTGTTTAACTGTGCGGTGGCGGAAGCCGGGGCCAGACTCGCAGCATCGACCCCGCTGCGATCCGCACTGCGGCGAATCATCGCGCGATAGAGCCGCAGGTAATCCTTGGTCATCCTGACCGCAGAGAAGCGCTCCTCGAAGCGGCGGCGAATGGCCTTTCGGTCTAACGTAACCACCTCGGCAACCGCCTGCACGGCTTCGTCCATGGTCGAAACTATTCGCCCCGTGAGCCCATCCTCAATGACCTCGGGGACCGAGCCGCAGGGAAACGCGATCACCGGGGTTCCGCATGCCATTGCCTCGATCATGACCAGTCCGAAAGGCTCCGGCCAATCGATCGGAAACAGCAATGCCGCTGCATGCCCGAGAAATTCGGTCTTGGCCGGGTCATCGATCTCGCCGACGAATTCGACGTCCGGTCCCCGCAACAGGGGCAAGATCACCTCGCGGAAGTAGCAACCCTCATTCACCTTGTCTGCTTTGGCGGCGATCTTCAGCGGCATGCCGACGGCGCGGGCGACCGCGATGGCGCGATCGGGCCGTTTCTCCGGGGAGAGGCGGCCGAGAAATGCCAGATAGTTGCCGCGCGCATTGAAGGTTGGCTGGTGAAGATCGACTGGGAGGCCATGATGCACAGTTGCAACGAAGTTTGCCGTGCGGAGCGGCAGTCGCTGCGCATTGGAGACCGATACCAGCGGCATCTGCCGAAACCGAAGATAGAACTGGAGGTGGTCGGGAAGATCGAGCCTGCTGTGAAGCGTCGTCAGAATCCGGTACGGCTCGGAGCGGAACAACGGAAAGTGCAGATAATCTATGTGGAAGTGCAATACATCGAAATCGTCTGCGCGCTCGCGCACCTTGTCGAGCATCAGCATGAAATGCGGAATGGCATCGCGGGTCGTATCATCAAGGCGCAGAGCGCGAGGCGTGCAAGGAACAAGCTCGGCAGAGGTGATTGCGTCGGCGCTTGCGAACAGGGTCACCTGGTGCCCCTGCCTGACGAGTTCCTCGGTCAGGAATGAAACGACCCGCTCGGTGCCGCCATAGAGCCGCGGCGGGACACTTTCGAAGAGAGGAGCGATTTGGGCAATCTTCATACCTGAACTTCGTTGCAGCTCCCTCCCACATCACTACGCTTGGCGCTGTCGAGCCAACGTGCATTCGAGCTAGGTAGATGAAGGCAAGAAAACAAGTGCTCCTTTGGGCAAATGGGCTCAATGCGGCACTGCCGCGCGCGGGCCAGCGCCGACCTGAGGCCGCATGCCGTCATGCCGAGACGTGGATCGCCCGGACCAGCCATCACCGCAAATGAATTGTTCATATGACCCGAACGCCCCGCTGGCGCGCGGGCTTCCACATCGCCTGTGCGGGGCGCGTGCTGCAGTTCTGTCTGGGCGGTTCCAGGGATAGTGAGGGACTCGCCCCTGCGGATCGCTTCCTGGCGCGAGTTCGAACCCGCTGCCGGAGTATGCCAAAGAAAATCTTATGGCCTGTCGGAATGTCCTAAGCCTACGCGTCTTAATCAAAGACGCGAGAGGGCGCAAACGCGGCGCTCTGGTTGCCCACGTCTGAACAACCGGCGCGATGGAGATGTTGATGGCGCGGGCATCCACGTCGGCGCCAAGATAAAACACAACACGTGGTAATCCGTTCGTTATCGCCGTGCACCTCCCGGCGATCCCGATCGGGAAGGCGCATTCAGCTACGCACGAGTTTTGTCCCGGTGACATCGCCAAGAAGAGAGCAATGCCGATCAAACAGAGAATTTCCCCCTGTCTGTGGTTCGATGGGCAGGCCGAGGAGGCCGCGAATTTCTACATTTCGGTTTTCAAAAACTCGAGGATCACCGCGGTTTCGCGCTACGGCGACGCAGGTCCGGGGCCGAAGGGCAGCGTCATGGTCGTTGGGCTAGAACTCGACGGGCAATCATTCACCGCTCTCAACGGCGGGCCGATGTTCAAGTTCACCGAAGCAATCTCGATGGTGGTCGACTGCGAAACGCAAGCCGAAGTCGATTATTACTGGGGGAAGCTTTCCGCCGGCGGGCAGGAGGGCCGGTGCGCCTGGCTTAAGGACAGGTTCGGCGTGTCCTGGCAGATCGTGCCGACGGCGCTGATCGAGCTGATGAAGGCCAACGACGCCCGAAAGTCGGCTCGCGTCATGAAGGCCATGCTTCAGATGAGCAAGATCGACATCGCCGGCCTGCAGCGGGCTTACGAGGGACAAGGTGACTGATTCAACAGGGAGCCATGACCATGATCGATGTTCTCATCTCCGTCGCAGTCGCATTGGTGGTTGTCGCCGCGGCACTCCTCGCCTATGTGGCGACCAAACCCGGCACGTTTCGCGTCCAACGCTCGACGGGCATCAATGCGCCGGCCGAGCGCATCTTCCCGCTGATCGCCAATCTCAAGTCCATGAACAGGTGGAATCCCTTCGTCGAGCCGGACCCGGCGATCAAGATTGCCTATAGCGGCCCGGAAAGCGGCAAGGGCGCCACCCACAGCTGGAGCGGCAACAGCAAAGTCGGTGAGGGGCGCATCGAGGTCACCGATGCCGCACCATGCTCCAGGGTCGCCATGCGGCTTGATATGCTGAAGCCCATGAAAGCGCGCAATGCGGTGGAGTTCACGCTGGCGCCGAATGGCAAGACGACCACGGTCACCTGGGCCATGAGCGGGCGGCAGCCGTTCATGGCTGATGACCATCTTCATCGATTGCGACGGGATGGTCGGCAGCCAGTTCGAGAAGGGACTCGGCAAGTTGAAGGCGCTCGCTGAGCATTAGATCGGGTCCGACGCAGCGGCCGATTTGCGCACCGCGCCTGCTGACCAGATCGATGACGTGCGCCGGAGCAGGGCGACCACAGGGTCGCCCTACATCATTTTGAGGCTTGCCTTATGCTAGCGTGCGGCAATCGGGCAAGATGGCGGCTCGCGTGCTTTTTGCTTGCCCCTGGAGGTTTGAGCAATCAATTTGAGCAGTCAAACGGAGGCCCTATGCACCGCATCCGCGCAATCGCAACGCTCGTCATCCTCGCTGCAGCTGTCGTACCTGCCCGTGCGGAGGTCAAGAACGTCAAGATCTCGCTTGATTGGATCGTCCAAGGCACCCACGCGCCGTTCTTCGTTGCCCAGGACAAGGGGTATTTTAAGGCTGCGGGCGTCACCGTCGATGCGATCGACAAGGGCAACGGCGCGACCAACGTGGCCGTCACGGTGGCGAGCGGCGCCTACCAGTATGGCTGGGTCGACTTGCCGTCGATGATCCTCTTCAATGCCAAGAATCCGTCGACGCCGCTGATCGCCGTCTATGTCAGTTTCGACCAGACCCCGCTGGCGTTCATCACCCGCAAGGCCGCGGGCATTCGCACGCCGGCCGATCTCGACGGCAAGAGGATTGCGGGCGGTCCCGGCACGGCCGTGCATGACACCGCGTCGATTCTGTTCAAGGCTGCGCATGCCGAGAACGTAAAGGTCAGCTGGGTTGCGGTGCAACCGCAGTTGTTCGGCACGATGTTCAAGCGCGGCGACGTCGACGGCACCGGCGGGTTCACCAACTCGAACGTGCCCGCGATCCTTGAGATGGGCTTCACGATGGACGATCTGTTCGTGCTGAAATATTCCGACTTCGGCGCCGACATGTATGGACTTGCTCTGGTGACCCGCAAGAAATTCGCCGACGAGAACCCTGAGACCACCCGTGCCGTCGTCAGGGCGCTCAACCAGGGCACCCGCGACACCATCGCGGCGCCGCAGAAGGCCCTCGATCTTCTCAAGGCGCGCGACCCGATGATGAAGATGGATATCGAGAAAATCCGCCTCGACCTGGCGCTGGACCTCACCGATACGCCGCATGTCGCAAGTGCAGGGCTGAGCTCCGTGACGCCGGAAAAGCTCAGCAATACGATCGGCGCCGTCGTCGCCGCCTACGGGCTGACCGGCGCTCCCGCCCCGCAATCGATCTACACGGACCGATATCTGCCGCCGGCGGCTGAACGGACGGTGCCGAGGAGCGCGCATTAGACGGCACTTCAATCCGTCAACCCGAGGACGGTCGGTCGGGCAGATTGCGTGCGCCTGATGGCGACCGCGGGTGATTATTGGCCCCGGCAACGTCGCCGACCGCGCGGCTGGCCCCAGTGCGCCAGGCGCGATGGCCGGCATCACACACGCTCTTTGGCGCAAGGCTTATAGCAGCGGTTCATCGCCATATTGCTGATAAACGGACCTCAGCGAGGAGATTGCGGGTCGGATCGCTCGGTGCCGGACGCACCAAGGCCGGCTGGCAGTTCACAACCGCCGATGCCCAAACTCAAACAGACCCTGGAATCTGAATGAGGCAGGCGACGAGGCAATTTTGCCCACCCGATGGCGCTGGTGCTAAAACAAAGCCGCGAAACGACATCAAAGAAACAGAGTGCCCCCATGCTGAAACTTCCCGGACATTCACGTTATGCCTATTCCCCGATCGTCAAACGGCCGGACTACACGTGGCCGGGCGGCAAGCGGCTTGCCTTTTACATTGCTCTCAACATCGAACACTTTGCGTTCGGAGCCGGTATCGGCATGGACCCGGTGCGCAGCGGCATGCAGACCACGCGCAACTTCGCATGGCGTGATTACGGCAACCGGATCGGCAACTGGCGCCTGTTTGAAATCCTCGACTCGTTGCAGCTTCCGGCCACCGTCCTGCTCAATAGCGCCGTCTGTTACAATTATCGCGAGATCGTCGAGAAGATCAGGGCACGCGGCGACGATGTGATCGGCCATGGACGCACAAACGCCGAATTGCTGCGAGGCATGTGGGAGGACGACGAGCGGCGCGCCATCGAGGAGTGCACGCAAGTCATCGAGAAACACGTCGGCGTGCGCCCGACCGGGTGGATGGGACCGGGCGCGTTGGAATCAAATGTTACGCCCGATCTTCTCAAGGAGGCAGGCTATACCCATCTTCTTGACTGGCCATTCGACGATCAGCCGGTCTGGATGCAGACCCGCGCCGGGCCGCTGCTGTCGGTTCCCTACCCGATGGAACTCAACGACGCCGGTACGCTCGCGCACCGCGACCACACCGGCCGCGAGTTCGCTGACATGATCGTCGACCAATTCGAGGAAATGCTCGAACAGTCCGAGCGGCACCCCTTGGTGTTTGCATTGTCCTTGCATGGTTTCATCGTTGGCCAGCCGTTTCGGTTGCGGCCGTTGCGCCAAGCCATCACGCACTGTGTCGAGCATAAGGGGAAAGATCGGGTCTGGTACACGCGCGCCGGAGACATCGCGAAATACTGTCTCTCGCTCGAGAAAGGTATCATTGCGGGCAGCTGACGCAAACCGCACCACTTCCCGATGAGTTGGTCAGCCTCTAAGCTAAGCTGGTCATCACGCGGGCTGACTGGGCGAGCCAGTAACCGCCGGCCGTGATTACGCGATTGCCCGGTCAAGCCGGGCCATGACAGCCAAGTGTAAGAAACGCTCCTGGAATGGTGAATTTCGTCGAGCTCAATCGGGTTTCGGTGCGCTATGGCGAGGATGGTGACGGCACGCTTGCGCTTGACGGCGCGACCCTTGCGGTTGCGGCAGGAGAATTCGTCGCCGTGGTCGGGCCGTCCGGATGCGGTAAATCGACCTTGATGAAGGTCGTGACCGGGTTGTGGCCCGCAACTGCCGGAACCGTCGCCGTCGGTGGCCAAAACGTGGCCGGCCCATTGACGATTGTCGGTATGGCGTTCCAGAATCCGACGTTGCTGCCATGGCGCAATACGCTCGACAACGTCATGCTGCCGCTCGAAATCGCTCAACCGCATTGCTCGCGGTTGCGGCGCGAGCGGTCCGCTTACGTCGCCAAGGCGCGCGATCTTGTGGCGCTGGTCGGCCTCAAAGGGTTCGAAGAGCGCTTTCCGTGGGAACTTTCGGGCGGCATGCAGCAGCGGGCGTCGCTGTGCCGCGCCTTGATCCATGATCCCTCTCTGCTCATGCTCGACGAGCCGTTTGCGGCGCTCGACATGTTCACGCGAGAGGAACTATGGGTTGCGTTGCAGGATGTCTGGCTGGCGCGGCAGCCGACTGTCATTCTGGTCACCCATGATCTGCGCGAAGCGGTCTTTCTCGCTGACCGGGTGCTGGTGATGAGCGCCCGGCCGGGACGCATCATCGCAGAGCAGGCGATCAAATTAGAACGGCCTCGCCGGCTCGATACCAGTTACGAGCCCTATGCGGTGGCCATTATTCACAAGCTGCGTGAGCATATCGCCGCCGCACGCTCAGGCGCCGCCTGAGGCCCTCCCCGGCCCAGCGCGGGAGGGTGGCAGGGCAAGGATAGTGATATGGACGGGCAGGAATCCCTCGGCAAGGCACCGGCGAAACCGCGCAGCTTGCTGCTAAAGGCGGCGCGAAACGCTCTCCCCTGGCTCGTCATAATCGCCATTTTCGTCCTGTGGGAAGGTGTGGTTCGGGCCTTCGACATCGAGCAGTTCGTGCTGCCGTCGCCGAGCGCCATCTTCGCAGCCGGATGGGAATGGCGAGCCGAAATGCTGGACAACGCGTGGCAGACCCTGATGACAACGGTTGTCGGATTCTCGTTTGCCGTAATATTTGGGCTGATCGGCGGCGTTCTCTTCGGTTCCTCGACTCTTATCTATGATGGATTTTATCCCGCCCTCGTCGGCTTCAACTCGATTCCCAAGGTGGCGGTCATTCCAATCCTCGTGATCTGGTTCGGCATCGGCACCGTTCCGGCGATCGTCACCGCGTTCCTGATCTCGTTTTTTCCCATCCTCGTCAACGTCGCGGCCGGCATCGCAACGGTGGAACCGGAACTCAAGGATGTGCTGCGGGCGCTCGGCGCCAGGCGCTGGCAGATCGTTCAGAAAGTCGGACTCCCGCGCTCAATGCCGTATTTCTTCGCCTCATTGAAGGTGGCGATCACATTTGCATTCGTCGGCTCAATCGTTGCCGAGACCGTGGCGGCGAACAAGGGTATCGGCAATCTCATGCTGGTGGCCTCTTCTCGTTTCGAGGTGCCGCTGGCCTTTGCGGGGCTCCTGGTGACGAGCATCATGGGCATCGGCATGTATCTCGTCACCGAGGTCATCGAGCGCCGAACCATTGGCTGGGCTACCCGGGGTGTCGATGCGGCGGGGCTGCCGAGAGCGTAAGCGTTCCCTCAAAGGCGGCCACGCGCGTCTTCTTTCGTCGCGCGGGCACGTGTCCGCCAGTTGCTATCCGGTGCGTGCCGGCACGGTCGGCGGCCAGCCGCCGCCGAGCGCCTGGAACAGGCTGACGACCGCCAGCAAGCGCGCAAGCTGGTCCTGGGCCAGTTGATCGTCCGCCGTGAACAGCGTCTGCTCGACCTGGAGCAATGTCACCATGTTGAC
>JASHRR010000518.1 GCA_030037185.1 Xanthobacteraceae bacterium
CACTTCCTGCATGTATTCGCGGGCGGCGGCTACGCGGCGGGCTATTACAGCTACATGTGGTCCGAGGTGCTGGACGCCGATGCCTTTGAAGCGTTCGAGGAAACCGGCGACGTGTTCGATCCTGCGGTCGCGCAGCGCCTGCGCGACGAGATCCTCGCGGCCGGCGGCTCGCGCGACCCCGGCGAGGCCTACCGGGCGTTCCGCGGCAAGCTGCCGACTACCGATGCCCTGTTGCGCAAGCGGGGATTTGCCGAAGCGGCGGCTCCCTGACGGCTTTGGAGGCATGGTTGAGTTCATGAGGGATTTCGACAGAGAGACCTGTCAGGGCGCGCCACCCATCTTTGCGGCGGATTGCGGCGGATCGCGGCCGACCCAACGGCTTGGCCTTGCGTGAGGCCTTTGCGGTGCGATTGGCGCTGCCGCAGGTGTTGGCGATGCAAGAGCCCGAGCATTAGGTTTGCGGCGCGGTACGGCGTTCCCGTTAATGCTCTCCCTGCCGCGACCTTTTAAACGCGATGAGGAGGCGCGGCAGCGCCTGTGATCAACGCGGCCGGCGGAATCCCGTCACACTTGTCACTCTCGCCATTCCAAACCCCCTCCTAGTCTGTGGGCCGCAATACCGCCAGCCGGTCCGCCAGGGAGGCAATGATGACAGAGATGATGAGAGACGAACTTGCAGCGCCCAAAATCGTCGATCGGAGCACCTTCCAGGCGGCGCTGGACGGATTGCGGGTTCGCGAGAAGGCTCACACCAGGGAGGGCGACGCCATTGCCGCCGCTCGCCGACGGCTTCCCATGGTCGAGGTCGACGCTGCCACCCCGCTCATTGGCGAAAGCGGGCCGGTGACACTGTTGGATGTCTTTGATGGACGGCGCATGCTCATCGCCTACTATTTCA
Organism: Xanthobacteraceae bacterium; assembly: GCA_030037185.1. The sequence goes on from JASHRR010000518.1 coordinate 899, forward strand.
TGTGGCACCCCGGTCACCCCGCGCCGGAGCAGTGCGAGGGCTGCACCTTCTATACGGCGCAGGTCCGCGAGCTGTCCTTCATGCATTCTCGCGACGTCACCTTCGCGGTGTTGTGCCAAGGCCCCTACCAAGAGAGCGCCCGGTACCGCGATTTCATGGGCTGGCAGATGCCCTGGTACTCGGCGCAAGACGCGCTCGACAGCCTCTTGGTCGGACGCCGGGCGGGCATGATGCACATCGTTTGCTACCTGCGACAAGGATCGGGTGTGTTCGAGACTTACTGGACAACCCGCCGCGGCGTCGAGGCGATGGATAACAGTTACCGGTTGCTCGACTTGACGGTCTGCGGGCGGCAGGAGGGGTGGGAGGACTCGCCGGCTGGCTGGCCACAACGGGCGCCAGGCGAGCACCCTTACCGTAGCGATGGACGTCCCATTGTCCAGTGGCCTCGCCTGCAGGCCGGCTATTGCGACGACCTCGGCAGGCGTTGAGCCTGCCATTTCCGCCAAACGCCAGCGGCTCTTCGCGCTGGTGGCTGAGCCGAGACGATCAGCGCTCGAGCGCCTTCCAAGATCGCAGACGCACCGAAATGATCTCCAACACCACTCGCTCAATCGACCGTGAGGTCGCCGCGTGTCAGCAACGGCTCGCGGCGGGCGCGCACTCTTGGCTGTCCCTCGCAGCCGCGCCGACTTTCGCCATCATGGCGGTCCTCACGGGCGTTCTCGGCGGCGGACCGCCGGATATCCTGTGCTCGGCCGCGGAACAGGCGTCGCCGCTGGGCGGAATGATGCCGATGTATCTGCTGATGGCCGCCTTGCATTCGCAGCCTTGGCTGAAGCTGATTGCCAGCCGACGACAGCGGCGCCTGTCGGGCCATCATGCCTCTGATCGGGCGCTGGCGGGCGGCGGTTGCCGACGGACCTTGCGCCCTCGCGCCGCGTTGCAAGTGCCCCGCTGACCGAACCCTTGCGTAAAGTTCGCTTCTAGCTGCTTAGCTCTGGTGCGAGAGGCGGGCTTTCGTCCGAGAAGCGCATCCGGTAGAAGTACGCATAACGGCCGCAACGCGCCAGCAGCTCGGCGTGGCGCCCCGACTCCACGATCACGCCCTTTTCGAGCACGTGGATCATGTCGGCCTGAGCAATCGTATGCAGCCGGTGGGCAATTACCAGGGTGGTGCGGCCCTTGATCAACTTGCCCATGGCGTCTTGGACGAAACGCTCGGATTCGCTGTCGAGCGCCGCGGTCGGCTCGTCCAACAGGATGATCGGGGCATCGCGGATCAGCGCTCGGGCGATGGCGATGCGCTGACGCTGGCCGCCGGAGAGCTGGGCTCCATGTTCGCCCACCATGGTGTCGTATCCGGCCGCGAACTGGGAGATGAATTCATCGGCATGCGCGGCCCGCGCGGCAGCGACGATCTCGGCTTCGCTCGCCCCCGGCCGGCCGAGGCCGATGTTGTGGCGAATAGTGCCGTGGAACAGAAACACGTCCTGTCCCATAAAGGCGATCCGGCGTCGTATCGATTCCTCGGAAACCGCGCCGTAGTCCTGGCCGTCGAGGCGAATAGCGCCGCCGTTTGGCGCATAGAGCGCCAGCACCAGATTAAAGATTGTCGACTTGCCGCCGCCCGACGGGCCCACGAAGGCCGTCACCTCGCCGGGCTTTGCGACAAACGAGAGCTGGCGCAGCACCGGGCTGCCCGGGCGGTATGCGAACGATACCTGGTCGAACTCGATCGCCCCGCGCGTCACCTTGATGTCGGGCTTCGGCTGCGCTGGCTTGCGGTCCGGAATGTCGAGCACATCGAAAAGCACCTGGACGCCGGTCAGCGCGTTGTGCAACTCGATGTTGAGGCGCGCGATACGCTTGGCGGGCTCGTAGGCAAGCAGGAACGCGGTGATGAAGGAAAATAATTCGCCCGGCGGCAGGTTGAGCACCAGGACGCGGTAGCCGCCATAGATGAACACCCCTGCGATGGCGAAGCCGCCGAGCGCTTCCATCAGAGGGGTCGAGCGGTTGGCGACCCGGGCGAGCTTGTTGGACGCGCGCTCGACCGAGGCTATGCTGTCGTAGACCTGCGTGCGCACCGCCGCTTCGAGATTGAAGGCCTTGATGATCCTGAATCCCTGGATGGTCTCCTGCATGGTCTTGAGAATGTCGGCGCCGCGATCGAATTGCGTCAGGGTGATCGCGCGCACGCGCTTCATCAGCTTGCGCACGGTGAGCACCGCGGGCGGCATCACCATGAAGGCGAGGATCGCCATGAAGGGCGCCTTCCACACCATAACGGCGACGAGACCGATCAGGGACAGGAGGTCGCGCCCAAGCGCGTTGATGACGAGGCTCAAGACCTGCGCGGCCGAACCGGCCCCGAAAGTGATGCGGGCCGCGAATTCGGAGGAGTGGCGGTCAGCATAGAAGCTGACGTCCTGGGAAAGCAGCTTGTCGAACATCCGCCGCTGGTTGTCGGCAATGATCTGGTTGCCGATGCGCGCCAGAGTCACGGTCTGCCCGTAGGTTGACAGCCCCTTGATGGTGAACAGGGCAATCATTGTGATGCCGACAATGGCGACGCCCGCGAAGCGGCGTTCCGTATAGGCCTCATCAATTCCGGGGCCGACGATGAACGCCATTCCGGCCGTGCAGCCGGCGCTGACCGCCATCAAGGCAAAAGAGAACAGATAGCGCCGCCAATGGCTGTGGCCGTGCTCGATCAGCAGCCGGCGAAGCAGCGCCGGCGAGCCGCTCGGGTCGATAAACAGCTCGCGCCAGAAACGTGTGAGCATCGAGACCGGTTCGCTCAGGGCGCCCCTGCGCCCTCGGGACTTACGGCTGTAGCGGACCGGCGGGACGTTGTCCACGTGGACCGGACCGCTCTGCGGCCGCTGCCGGCCTCAATCGGCATTCTCAAGCCTTTGCAGCATGCTGCGGGTCGGCAAACGGATATTGAACCGCCCCGCCAGGCGATCGAGACGGGCCACGCCGGCGCGCGCCACGGCGCCGAGATCGAGCTTATCGTCCAAATCCATCGGGATGCCGCGCCAGATGACGTAGCCGCCAAGCCCGATCGCCAGCGCGATCATGGCGTAGACAATGGCGAGCGTGGCGGGCGTTGTGGGGGCGATGGCGGTTCCGGCGAAGCCGCCGAGTCGCAGCGTCGACACCGCGGCAATCACCGCGAACATGGACACGGCGCCGCCTTGCCGGGTGGTGCGGGGGAATCCGAGAATCGCAAAAGCGATGATGCCGAACGCCAGCGGATAGAGCGGCGCAAACAGGCGTTCGTGAAACTCGACGCGGAACTGCGGCGGCGAAAGCTTGAGCACCGGGTCGTCGGCAGCCGGAAACGCCAGCTCCCAGATGTATTTCTCGCGCAGGCCCACAGTTGCTTGCGGCGCCGGTGCAAGCCGGCTGAGGTCGAAGGCATATTGGTCGAACACCACAATGGTGGGGTCGCGTTCCTTGCTGCGGCGGCGCTGCACGTTGCCGTCGCGCATCACCAGAAATGCATTTTCGTCCCGCTCGACGATCTGGCCGTATTCGGCCACGATGGTGACGCGCTCCTCGGGGTCACGCGTGTCGTCGATGAAAACCCCCTGAAACTGGTTCTCGCCGCGCCGCTCGCGAATATGGAAGATCAGACCGCGGTCGACGGAGGTGAAGGCCCCCGGGCGCACGATGTTTGAAACCACGTCAGTCCTGACCCTGGTGATCTCGGCGGCCATCTTTCGCTGCAGCCATGGCGCCAAATAGGCCGAAAGATAGGCAACAAAGATCGCGACAATGACGCATGACAGGAATACCGGCCGAAATGTCCGCCGCGGCGAGACGCCGGCCGCGTTCATCACGACCAGCTCGGAATCGCCGTTGAGCTTGGTCAGCGCATAGCATATGGCAATGACGATCGCGATCGGGGCGATCACCAGCATCAGGATAGGCACGAGGAGGCCGGTGATGCGCAGGAATACCAGGATGGTCTGGCCCTGATTGGTGATGAGGTCGACCTCGCGCAGAATCTGGGTGATCCAGATCACCAGGGTGAGGTTGATCAGGATCA
>JASHRR010000519.1 GCA_030037185.1 Xanthobacteraceae bacterium
AGCGCAGGCGCTCGAGAACGTGTCGATCCATGTTCACACGGGCGAGTTCATTGCTGTGGTCGGCCTCAACGGCGCCGGGAAGACAACGCTTTTCAACGCGATCTCTGGCCTAATTCCCTGGTCGGGTGAAATCCGCCGGGAAGGTCGCGCCTTGCGCGGCAAGACGCCGGCCGCCATCGCCCGCGGCGGTATAGTCCAATGTTCCGAAACCAGGGACCTGTTCGGCAATATGACGGTCCGGGAGAATCTCGAGCTTGGCGGCCACCATGCCACCGCAGCACAGAGGAAAGAGCGCCTGGAGTGGCTGTTTGAGCTTTTCCCGATCCTCAAAGCGCGCCAACGGCAGGAAGCCCGCACCTTATCGGGTGGCGAGCAGCAAATGTTGGCGATCGGCCGCGCCTTGATGATGCGACCTGACCTTTTGATGCTCGACGAACCAACCCTCGGCCTCGCGCCGATCGTTCGTCAACAGTTATCGAGCGCGCTTGGACGTTTGCGCAAGACCACCGCAATCACCGTGCTGCTTGCAGAACAGAACGTCACCTTCGCGCTGTCACACGCCGACCGCGTGTACGTCCTGGAACACGCCCGCATTGTCTGGGAAGGCAATCCGAGCGGCTTCGCTGCCGAGATGGGCGCCGAATACCTCTGAAAATATTGTTGCATTGTTGGACGGCTCGGCGCTTGGGCGTTTTCTCTCTCAGAATCCCGCTCGCGGTAGGGACATTACTCCCCGCACAGATCCCGGGGTGCGCTGCTGCTATCGGCCCATGAGGAGGCCTTTGACTCCGTGGTTCTATTTTCGAGGGGGCAAGGCGCCAGTGGTAAGCCAACCCGAACGCGCCTCGTCCGGCGTTATCGGTAGCGCCCACCGGGTTGAACGCACTGGCGATCGCGGCTCCCCGACGGGGCGGTGCCCCGACGTCCTTCCAAGTGGAGGTGCCTACCTTAGAGCGCCGGGGACTGCGCGACCTGCGACGGCTGAAGCGCAAGCCGGGCGCGCTTTAACGCGGGATTGGGGCCGGCGCGTTCCTGGTCCCTGAGTTAGCATCGATAACCACTAACGCGGAGGCAAAGGCGGCGTAATGGATTGGTAGGTATCTTCGTGTTTTCCGCGGTAGCCCACGATATACTTCTGGGGGATGGCTGTGTAGAAGGTGGCTTCCTTGGTCGACACCATCCCGTGAACGAGAGCCAGGATATTGGTTGCGTTGTGAGGTGTGTTAAGAATCAGGAAGTTTTTCGTGGACTTTTGAATATCGAAGCCGTTCATCGGGATTGTATCGCCGATTCCCTGGTTGCTAATTTGCCTCAGCTCCAGATCGCCGTCGGGGATGGTGATCTTGTAGACGTACTCCTTGGCCTCAAATGCGCCTTCGGGAATCATGGCGGTGGAAATAAGTCCGCCCGGTGTTTGCACCCGAGTGTGGTCATGTAGCTCAAGAGCTTCTTCATATTGCAACTGATCTCATTGCGCGCTTCCTCCAGCGTCCGGGCTTTGTTGGCCGGGTAGAGGGTGAAACCTACGTTGCAGATGTTGGATGGCTCTCCCTTCCAAGGCGAGCGGTCATCTCCGCGATAAAAGTCCATCTGTTCCTCCGACAGTTCGTCTGATTCCTAATATCGAGATTGCTCGATATTGGTTAGTGACCGACAATCGAAGGCGAGTTGTGCGAAAACTCACAAGTCGAAAAAGCGTGGTGCCCGGCCCGCTCGATTACGAAACCGTGAAAGAAACGTTGGAACGTAGCGCAAAAGAGAACTTCGATTCTGGGGAGGGTCCTGGTGACACTGCGTTGCGCATCAGCCCCGACTATGGGCAAGCACCTGCAACTCGCATTCACAGCAGAAGATGAAGGTGTCTTCACAAGGTGACCTGAGCCCCAGATTTTGCTGCGAAAATCGGTTGAGTCCATCGCCAGGAAGGGATGGACAAGAAGCCGGTTCGGTTTACGCAAAAGCAGATCATCAGGATTTTGCGCGAGCAGGAGGCCGGGCAAAGACCGGCGAGGTTTGCCGCAAGCACGGGATCGCAGCGCTACTTTTTACAAATGGAAGGCCAAGTACGGCGGCCTGGAAGCGTCTGTTGCCAGGCGGCTGAAGACCCTGGAAGACGAGAACGCCAACCTGAAGAAGCTGTTGGCGGAAGCGATGCTTCAACAACGCCATCTCAAGGATATCGCTTCAAAAAATTGGTGACGTCTGCCGCACAGCGGGAAGCCGTTGCTCACCTGCGGAGCGAATTTGAGGTGAGCGAACGGCGGGGGGCGGATCGGACCTCGGTGCGTTATCGCAGTCGCCGATCAAACGACGGCGCGATCCGCGTTCGCTGGCGCGCCCTGGCGATCATCCGCCCACCGGCCGTGGAGCTGCCGGCCATCACCGGCGCCAACTCAAAAAGACCCATCCGCGGGTGGCGCGGACGGGTCTGATTGCCAGGCACTCAAGGCTGGTCAGTAGGCGAGATCCGGGCAGATTCGCACCCGGCCAAGGCTGGTCCACTCGTAGAAGCAGGCCGGCACCGGGGCGCCAACGACATCGAAGTGTCCGAAGCGACGAAAACGAAAACGCCTGCGGTCACGGTCGATGCGGACCACTTTCTCGGTCTTGGTCGGGGTCACCGTCTTGGTCCCCGGATGGCCGCCGGTTCCGCCCCCGTGGGCAAGCGCGCTGCCCGACGCTGCAATCGTGATGGCGGCGACAGTGGCCGCACTTGCGAGAATCCCGGTCACATTCAACTTCGTCATCGTTTCGTCTCCTGGTTTGCTGCTGTGGGGCGAGGACCGCCCCTGCACGACCATGAGTGTCGGGCGCGACCACTGACGGTGTGCGAAAACTCACAAAGTGGAGACGAGCCGATTTTTGAGCGGTTGACACCGCATCTGATCCACGCGGTGGATCATGAACACAGCCAGCCGCTGATTCCGGCCACGGACATCAACCTCCGCCGGTTGCCATGAGGGGCGCACGCCGGCCGCATCGACCGTGGCGGCGGATACGATTGCGACGCAGTTCATCTCCTTGGTCAGGCCTTCGAGCCGCGCGGCGACATTACCGGTATCGCCGAGGAACTGGATTGTCGCCTCTTCGGGCAAGCCAACAGCCCCAACCACCGACACCCCGGAATGCACGCCGATTCCGAACCGCAGTGGCGATCCGATCTCGGCCGAAAGCTCCTCGCTGACTTTTTCGACCGCCGTCCAGACCTGCGCCACTGCCGCGATTGCGCGCTGTGCGCCGGCAGCTGCGTCGCCGTCGACTCCGAACATGCTCATGATGCCGTCGCCCGCCACACTGGTGATATGGCCCCCACGCGCGCTGATGCTGGCGGTAACGGCCTGGACGTAGCGGTCGACGATGAAGACCGCGTCGAACGGCAAGCGGCCGGCGGCGAGCCGCGTCGAATCGCGCAGATCTACGCACAAAGCCGTGACCACCAGCTCACGGCCTTCGTCGAGAGCGACCCGCAACCCGTCGAGGGGTCGGGTGGCGGGCACGAGAAGCCTCACGGCAACATCGAAGGCTGGACGCACCTGGCAGGCGAGCCTGATGCCCGCGGGCGCGCCGATGCGGGCCAGCGTTGCGCGCTCAGCCGGCGAGGGCGGTGCGACGCCATCAAGCCCGCGCGTTACGCGCACCCGGCAAGTCGAGCAGCGGCTGCGCGCCCCGCACACCGAGGCGTGCGGGATGCCGGCCCAGCGGCTTGCCTCGAGGATCGAGAAGCCGCGCGGTACGCGGACACGCCGCTCGCCCCAGTAGTCGATCTGAACGGTGTGGCTGCGCCGCTCATGCGCGGCGCGCAGCGCTCTCAGAGCGAACACCGCCGCCACGAGGGCCACGTAGCCGATCTGCAGCCAATTGGTGATTAGCACCAGCGCCGCGGCGGCGGTCGCCTCGGGCGTGCCTGGCGTCGGCGACCCATGCGCCGCGACGAAGCCCGGCTCCACCGCCGCGCGCAGGACGGTGTCCCAGCCCGCATTGAGGATGCCGAGAATCGCGAGCAGCGGCACCAACAGCGCCGCCGCCGCAAGACCCGCCCGCGCGCGCCGGTACCATGCCCGGAATCGCAGCCACATATGGATGCCGATCGAGCCGTGAATCCACACAACGATGAGTAGGGCAAATTGGCGGGGCAGTGCGGTGCCCGGCTCGGTGAGCCAGAACTTGTAGAGGATGCGGAAATAGGAATCGTCGAGGCCGTACAGCAGCACCCCGAGCCGCGCGTCGGTGAGGTGTGGGACGAGCAGCAAGGGCGCGAGAAGGCCGAGTCCGAGCTGCCAAGCCTCAAGTGCAGGCATTCGCAGGTGGCGCCGCCGGTAGAGCGCCCGCAATGCCAGGCCGAGATGGATGAGAAAGCAGCTGAGCAGGATCGTGAGGCCAAGCGGAGTGCGCCACGGCGCCAGCAGAACGTCATGGCCGACCGCCTGGATGGCATCGAGCAGAAAGAGGCCGGTCGCATGACTGATGAAGTGACAGATCGCATAGGCATACATGATCAGCCCAGCAACGAGCCGGACCGAGCGCTCGGTTGGCAACTTGACAGTCGAAGCCCGCATCCCTCATCCTGGCCAAATCGCGCATCAGGCGCATCAGCTTCGCTGCAAAGCTGCGCGCGGACTGCGGCGCCGCGCTAATCTTGACCAAGCGATGATACGCCATTCCGAGACGTTAGCACGCATTCCGCTGTTCCGCTCCCTTGACGGCGAAGCTGTACGGCGACTCGACAGCCAGTGCGTATGGCGTCGCGCGAAGGCCAAGGAATGGGTGCTCGACTACAGGGACGGCGGCGCCGAGCTCTATTTCGTATCGCAGGGCCACGTCCGCGTGCTGATCCGCACGCCTGCCGGCAAAGAGTCGATCCTGCGGGACATCCGCAGCGGCGAATATTTCGGTGAACTAGCCGCGATCGACGGCCAGCCGCGGTCGGCCGGCATTGCTGCCATAACGGATTCGGTGATCGCCCGCATGCCGCCCACGATTTTCCGTGGCGTCGTGCATGCCTATCCGGATGTCTGCGATCAGCTGCTGGTCCTCCTCGC
>JASHRR010000520.1 GCA_030037185.1 Xanthobacteraceae bacterium
AATACCCATCGGGCGGTAAGGCCTGCTCAATGCAGCGCCGGGCCGTTTGAGTACGACCCACCGCAAAACAACGACGGGTACAAACTTCTCCCACTGGTCGATTTTTTCAGGTGATCTGCGGCAACTCGCAACTTCCCATCCCGTTCCAATGCGGCTTAGTAGCAACCCGTTGGGCTCGTCTAATGGGTATACCGGCAGGTTGCGTACCGACATACTCACCAAGCTCTTGGCCGGTAAGGAGCAGGAAATCTCGCGCGCCTCAGGCCGGGTTTGCCCCGCACGACGATTGTTCCTTGTCGAAGGGCTGGAAGCTTGACACTAGCGATGCACGCAACCCTGAGCTTGACTGCGACATATCGCCAATATCTCCCAGTGTGGGCGAGCCAGAAAATGGGCGAGCGAGGTGCCTTATCGAAGAGACTAGATGATCCGCAGTACTGGCGAGATCGCGCGGAGGTCGCATGCACGCGAGGAGATGAAAGACCCTGAGACCAGGCACATAATGCTCAAGATCGCCGAGGGTCACGAGCGCCAAGCGCAGATACTTGAAAAGAAAAAAAGCTGCGGACTCTCAAAACCGAAGTTAAGCGCCCTCAGAACGGATACGTATAATTCCGTGCCAGAAGGCATCAGCTGGCGACGGGAGGTCACCGTTGTTCGGGCCGGTGCTACCGTGTCAGGGATGGCGCCCTTTTTGCGTGGATGCCCCATCAGAACATTTCCACCGCCACGGCAATGGCCCGGTCAGATAGGAGTCGATGAACATTTGCACAACTTGAGCGATACCTGAGGCTTTACTCAGGGCCCGCACCCAGCGCTTTGTTAAGCATCCGTTCCAGATCTGTTGCACCGTAAGGTTTTTCTAATACCAAGCCTGATGCTGCTGTTCTGCCATACCCGGTAACGAAAATGATAGGAGTGCCGCGGGCTCGTATTGCTTCGGCCACGGGGTCCACGCGCTTGCCGCCGAGATTGACATCAAGAAGGGCCACATCGAAGTCAGAAGTTCGCGCTATCTGCATCGCGTCGTCGAGTTTATTAGCCGTCCCGGCGACCACGCAGCCCATATCCACAAGAATCGTCTCCAGGTTGAGCGACAATATCGCGTCGTCTTCAACAACCAATACGCGTGCTCCTCGAAGCGACGACATGCTGCGCCTCCGAGTTTGTTTCACTCTAGATAGCGAGGCCTTGCCTCAGACCGACAGGACATGTTGTCGCGAAAATTTTACGGCTGCGGCAATCACACTTGGTAGTCAAACGGATCAAACGCACCGTCGCCCCGAGTTCGGCAAGCATCTGCGGACCTGCGTAGTGAGGTTCGTCGTCATCGCGCTCAGCATCGGTGAGGCTCTTCCAGGTGCCGGGCCGCCAGATTATCAATGGCCGCCCTGGCAGTTTCGGCTAAAATATCCCTCGATTGTGCACCGGTGCGAGTTACGATTGCTCCGCTATGTTGCCTTTGCCACGAAATGACAGTGGCGAGCGTGTTGAAGACCCAGGTGGCGCCGGAGAAGACGGAACAGGTCAGTGCGCCCCGCAGCTTCGCGGTGCGGTCGCTGACATAGGCGTCCGCCGATCATCACCCCTTGGATGGTAAGCCCTCGGGTGCACCTCATTAACCGAGAAAAGGCGTCTGGCAGTAGCGGACGATGGTATTCACGCGCGGGCGATTGCGTTGGCGCGCTGCGCCTCCCCCCGGCCAAAGGAGATGTTCTCTCCGGGAACTTCGTAGAGCGTGATCATCATGTCGTCCGGCGACACGCCGGCGGCCGCGGCGACGCGCGTGTTGATGTCCTTGAGGAGTGCCAGCCGCGTCTCCTTGGGCCGCCCTTGGATGAAACTGACGTCGACAATAATAAGATCGTCCGTGTAACGCATGCCGACGAACGAAGGCGTATGAAGAAAGCGGCTTTTCGGCAACTCGAAGATCAGTTGGTAGAAGTCTTCGGGTGGCACATGAAGCGTATTTATCAGGGCGGCCTGAATGGCGTCAGATACTTTGGCGATCCGCGCCTCGTCGTAACGACCTTCGACAACGTGGATTTTGGCAAGCGGCATCGGTCGCATCCTCTTTATGGATTTTCAATGCAAGACTTCGATGGCCAGGGCGATGCCTTGACCGCCGCCGATGCAAAGCGTGACAAGGCCGCGCGTCAGACCATCGCGGCGCATTGAATGAATCAGCTTGGTCGTCAGCACCGCACCGGTCGCGCCGATCGGATGGCCATGGGCGACGGCGCCACCCTCAACATTGACGATCTCCTCGGGCAGTGCGAGTTCACGAGCGACAACGATAGCGATGGCTGCGAAGGCCTCATTGATCTCGGCACGCTCAACGGAGCGAATATCCCACCCGGCGCGCTGCAAGGCCTGCCTGACGGCGGGCACGGGTCCCAATCCGAACATGGCCGGTTCCACCGCGGCGATGCCGTAAGAAACCAGGCGTGCTGTCGGTGCGAGACCGCGCTTGTCCGCCCACGCGGCCTCGGCGAGCACCGTGGCGGAAGCAGCGTCATTCAGACCCGGGGCGTTGCCAGCGGTGATTGTGCCGCCTGGACGGAAGGCCGGCTTGAGCCGTGCCAGTGTTTCGAGGGTGGTATCGGGCCGGTTGTGCTCATCCTTGTCGAACTGCGTTGGCCCCTTTTTGGCCGGCACTTCCACCGGCACGATCTGCGATTTGAAATGACCTTCGGCCTGGGCGGCCGTGAACCGCTGCTGCGATCGCAATGCCCAGCGGTCCTGCGCCGTGCGGCTGACCTGGAATTTCTCAACCAGATCCTCAGTATGCCAGCCGGAGTGTTCGTCTGAGAAAGCGTCGTTCAGCCCGTCGCGCAACACGCTGTCATAGAGCGTGCCGTCGCCCATGCGGTAGCCCCAGCGACCTCGCGCAATGAGAAAAGGCGCCTGGTCCATGTTCTCCATGCCGCCGGCCACCGCGACGTTGACATTCCCGAGTGAAATCTCCTGCGCTGCCGAGACGATAGCTTGGGCCCCCGAGCCGCACACGCGGTTGACGGTGAGCGCCGGAATCGTGACGGGCAGCCCGGCATCAACGGCAGCTTGCCGTGCGGGGTTCATCTTGGTGCCGGCTTGGACCACATTGCCCATGACGACAGCTTCGACCTCATCGGGGCGAAGTTTCGCGCGCGCGACGGCAGCGCGGATCGCCACAGCACCGAGATTGGGAGCCGGCACATCCTTAAGGCTGCCGCCAAAGGTGCCGATTGCGGTGCGAACCGGTTCGGCAAAAACAACTGACCGCTGCGATGTCATCACCAACCTCCTAAAGAGTGAGCTCGATGGTGGGCTTTTTGACCTGCACGAGCTACCGGACTTGTGCCGCCGCCGTTCCTCATGCGGGCGCACGATAACAGCGGCGATTTGCCCGCGGGAGAACGCAGGCAGCTTCGGCGCCCATTGACATGGGCGCGTATGCGCGTATGTGGGTGCATATGCACGTTTGTCAAGGAACGAGGATTTGACCATGCCTGCAACGCTGCCGGAGCCGGAAAATTGCAACTGCTTCGCTGTCCGTTCGGCCGCGCGCCACCTTACCCAGCTTTACGATCTCTTTCTGGCGCCGATCGGGTTGCGGGTCACCCAGTTCGCCATCTTGGCCAAGCTCAAGCGCAGGGGGGCCCTGACGATCAACGCGCTTGCGGAAGACATGGTGATGGATCGCACGACACTCGGGCGCGCAATCCAGCCGCTACAGCGGGATGGGCTGATTAGAACGCGACCGGCACCATCCGATCGGCGGGCCAAAGAGCTGCACTTGACCAAAGCCGGCGAGAAGCGGCTGCAAGCCTGCCTGGAGGGTTGGGCTAAAGCGCAGGCGCGCTTCGAAGCAGGCTTTGGCGCCAAGCGTGCCGCCGAGCTGCGGACGCTGCTGCAGGCGGTCGTTGCCGGCCAATTCACGCCGACAGCTCAAGTTCGCGGAACCAGTAAAGCGGCTTTATGCGCCTGAAGGTCGCGCGCGCTAGAAGTGCAATACCCGTCCGGCATCGCGCCTCTCATGGCGCACTGGCCAAATGGACGCGCGCCAAACCGGCGCCGAACTTTGGCCCCTGATCAGGAAGAACCGATGAAAGAGACGGCGGAGAAATCGACCAGGCAGTATTTTGAGGATTTCGTCGTCGGCCAGGTGTTCAATTCCGGCCGGCTGCAGGTCGACCAGGAGGCAATCGTTGCCTTCGCAAGACAGTTCGATCCGCAGCCTTATCATGTTGACGATGAGGCCGCGCGCCACTCGGTGTTCGGCGGGCTGGTAGCAAGCGGCTGGCACACCGCTGCGCTGACGATGCGGCTGCTTGTCGGCAGCGAGTTCAGACCGGCGGGCGGCATCCTGGGCGTCGGATTTGATGACTTGAGGTGGCCGCGGCCAGTGCGGCCTGGAGATGAGCTCCGCGTCAGGAGCGAAGTGGTGGAAGCACGGCCGTCCAAGTCGCGGCCCGACCGAGGCATGATCGCGGCGCGCACCACAACGTTCAATCAAAACGACGAGGCCGTGCAGATTTTCACCGCCAAGCTCATCGTTCCGCGTCGGCCGGAAGACGGAGCCTGATCCAGCGGCCGCGACGACGGGCTCGCTCAGACGCAGAATCCCCTCCGGTCGCCAACGCCAGCAGCATGTCCGCGCCATCGGCGGTGACAGGGCCTTTGACATCGACTTGCACGAGCTCATCGCCAGGTCACACTGGCGCATGCAATATCCGCCTCCGCGGACTCGATGGCAGATATCGCGCGTGTGTTCAACCGCTTCATTGGTACTGTCCCTCGTCCGACTCCTCATCCGGGTGCATGCTCATCGTTCGGCTTTAGCCTTCATGAGTCGGACTGGCATGCCCTGCCAATCACGGATGAGCCTCCCAGGCGCAAAGAACTTCTCCACGCGCACAAGGTCTCCGACTGCGCGAGGTCCCCCCGATGCAAGCCACCACGCCACGGGACGATGTTGCCTTCTCTGCTGAACGCGATCGGCACCTCGGAATACGACCGTTTCACAGCTCAAAAATTACTTGGCCGTGGCCTCCCCTGTGAACGCCTGACGTCGGCCCTCGCGGGACGCCGCCCATCACTCGGGACGTTTGAGTAAACCTTTCGATGGGGGACTTTCACCTATTCTTTGCCAGCTCACCTGGCGCGCTCGGCTGTCGGGCAATTGCATCATCCTTGATGCCAGCTGGGCACGTCGGCTCGACCTCGACGAGCGGAGCTGGGAGCTCGTTTCCAAGGCAGCGGCAGACCGCTGTCGGCGCGACGCCTCGTCTTTCTGTGCAATGCGGTGACATCGTCAGCCGGCGGGTTGAGGGCCCTTCGAGTTCGGTAATCAGGTGCTGATCCCGCCACCGCAAGCCAAAAAGCCATGGTGGCGAACATTCGGAGCGTCGATGTCTTCTCATTTCCATCGCCCGCTTCGCCTTGCGGTTCGGCCACGCGCCAGCCGGCATGCGGACCGCGACGGTCGCGCTGGAGGATCGTCCGGAATGGCGAATGGAGCTGCCATCAGCGAATTCGACGAGGCGTGCCTCAACGATCTCATCGCCTCGACCGATCGCACGCTGTCTGACGTTTACCGGTCCGAGCGACGGGCAGTAGGGCCGCGTCCTCGCGCTGCCGGCATTCTGATCTCCAGGACAAGTGCCCGCAGATTAGACCGGGAAAGGGTTCGTATCGTGGCAGGTTGTGTCGAGTTTTGCCCAAGAGAGAACAATCGGTGCGAGTGGAAAGTCCACTATCCTGTTGGTTAAATAGTAACGAAAGGACTGTAAACATGCAGCGGTTTATTGCTTACCGAATGATGTCGATTGCCGCCATAGGATGGTTGTCAATCGCCGCAGCGTATGCCGATCGCGATGGGGCGAGCGCTGAGGTCTGTCGGCTTTCCAGATTACTATTCGTTGTCGTCTGAGGCTTTGGGATGGCGCTTCGCCAAGCATTCTCGTGGGCTTGCGTGTATGCCTCCTCATAGGCGTCAATCCCCTTGTAAGCTTCGTGCGGTAAGAGGCTATGCGGGTTCGCATCGAAAAGCAGACTTTCCGGGGCAAGACGCTCATCGGTTCCGGCAAGACCTACTCTGGCATCGAGCTCGTGGGAGACAATCTCGCGTCGTGTAGCCTCGCACAGTTCGATGACCCAGGCTTTGGGCTAGTAGTGCGTGACGCGCTCGTGAAGAAATGCACGGTGCGCAGTTGCGCCGCTCAGCAAGTCTACTTCGAAGAAGTAACGCTCGAGAATCTGAACGGGAACCACCTCCACCTGTACGCGTGCGTTTTCAGCCACGTCACGCTCAAAGGGAAGATCGGCCCGATTCTGACCATGCCACCCCACCACGGGCTCCGCGACCGGGAGCGCTTCGTTGCGGGAATGGTTGAGAAATACAAAAAAGTCGACTGGGCGCTAGACATCTCGCAAGCGAGCTTCTCTAGCGCCGGTTTCTATTACGTGCCGGGAGACCTGATCAGGCACGATCCAGCAACACAGGTACTTCTTCGGCGCGCGAAGCTTAGCGGGATCGACGGCGATGAGCTCCCCGGCGTCGCGAAGATCTGGGTCAGTCGTTTCGAAGCAACGCCTTTCGATTCCCTCGTGGCGGTCGCCCCCAAGCGGTCAAAGTACTTTGCGGAATGTATGCGTACCATTGAGTGGCTGCATCAACGCAACCTCGCGGGATAGTCCTGCCACCCGCGCCCTCGAGCCAAGTATGGGCGTGACCTCGGGAACAGACGATGACCTTGTCCCACCCCTCCGAAGCTGGTGCCGACGGACCTGCCGCGTCATTCGTCGGAATCGCTGTTGCGGGCTCGTCGCCTAAACGCCACCATACAGTTAACCGCGCCTTTGGGATTAACACCTGGTGTCTATAAGGAACGTTTCGACAAATTACGACTACGAGCTGAAGGAGCTTCTCCCGCGAGTGCAAGGGCCTCTGAGAGAGCTGCTTGACCGGGAAATTTCCAGCGGAAACTCGATCGTTGAAATTTCAGGCGGATGGCCGATGAGGAATGCCAATGTTTGGCTTGCCCGACGGTTTCACCAGGATTACACCTCAATGTTTCGTGGACTGGCTTACAGTTACCTTGGCGATCCGAAGAACTGGATCGAAGAGTACGTCGACGCCGAACGGGGCGTGATGGTGCACCTGCGCATGGACAAGCGCGCCGGTTGAAGCAGCGGGTGGAGAAGGAGACCAGAGACATCCGCCCACGTGCTCTTATAGCGTGGGAGCTCGCCGAGGCCGAATATGTTCTTGAAGGCCTCATTATTGTCGATCAGGCGCCGCCATCCTGCTCGAGCAGGTAATCCTGGTACACGACCCTTCCAGGTGCGGGCGGCGCCGCCTGAACTCCT
>JASHRR010000055.1 GCA_030037185.1 Xanthobacteraceae bacterium
CGCCGTTCATGCTTCTGGCATATCTGTGAACGTCGTTCATAGTAGCGGGAGAAGGGAATGTTCAAGAATGCCAGACGCCATACTTTGCGGCGGCTGATCGGCGCCGTTGGCTTTCTCTGTCTTTGTCCGGCGGCCTTTGCACAGCAATTCCCTTCGTATGCCCCGCCGTGGTCTTTGGCGCCCACAGCAAAATCACCCCGTTGGCCACCCGCGCCCAAAACACTATCAATAACCGGCAAGGCGGATCATGAACTCATGTTGTGGGGGGCAGGTGAAATGAACCCCGGGAACACCGCCGACTGCGCCCCAGCGAAGCCGCCGGCCATCGATCTCGATGCGCCGCCAAGCCATGGCATCGTTTGCCTACGCCCCGCGGACTACATCATAGGGGAGACGTACGGCTTCAATGATCATTGTCTCGGAAAGAAAACAAGCGGCGTCTACGTCATTTACCTGCCGCGACACGGCTATACAGGCGCCGACGCATTGCGCTACACCATTCGCTTCTCGAAGGGCCCGGCAACGGTTAACTTCAATCTGACTATCGTGCCCGATACAACGCCGTCGCCTGGCGCGTTGCCGGCGGATATCACCGCGCCGGGCAACGACACGTCGCAATCGCTGGGGCCCATCCCAGCGTGCACGGCACTGGTGTCCTGACGATCCTGTCCCAATGGACCCGGCCATCCCGGCGCTCGCGCACGCGGTGGGGAGGCGCATTTCACCAAGCGCGTTAAGCGCGAGCGAGGCGAGTCGCTTTCGGCACTCCGTACTTGTGCCCGGCTGCAGGTCACGCCCTTTTTTGTGCCACATGACGTAAATGGGGGGAAAGTCCCTGCCGGGGGCAACCACCACCGGCCCCGTTGCGTGCGGACCTCGAGCACTCGCGACCGCAATCAGCGGGCGCTCCGGGATCGCGGCAGCTTGGGCGCGGCCGCAATCAGCTCGCCGCTCAATCGGCTCGGCGCGCTTAGGAGCGTTCGCGAGCTGCTCCAGCAGCTTCTGCGCCTTCTCGGACACCCATCGCGGCTGCGCGCTACGGCGCGTGCGGCGGTTCTGATTTCGCAGCCGCCGCACCGGCACTTAGCCAAATCCGGCAAGGATTTTCTTTGGCCCGCTTCGGGGCGCCGCTCGTTGGCCGCGCCCGGGCAACCAGTGCGACACAAGAAGCGCCCGCGCCCCCGCGAAGGCGCGCGCCAGCTCCGACAGCGCTTCCGCACCGGGCTTGTCGGCGGCTGCGGTATTGCAGGTCGACCGCACCACCCAGTCGGCATTGAGCTTGAGCTGCGCCACCTCGCTCGCGTCAAGAGCCGTCGTCAAGCTCGGTCGGCTGCCTTGGTAGCGTGGCGCGAGCGATCGGTTCGCCGAGACCTGCGACATCCCCGGCGACGAGACCATGGGTCGCAAAATAGACCCAGTAGTCGTTGAGCGCCGTCCGCTACACGGTCACCTCGCTGGCATTGCTTCCGAGATGGAGGTCGCCGGCCGCGGCGCCGAGCTTACCGGCCACTGCATTGAGTTCATCAGCGGTGTCGAGAAGCGACGGCAGATACTGGCGAGCTCCGCCCGATTGATGCCCACTCGCTGCCAGAAGTCGCCGTAGCCCCGGATCACGGCGACGCGGGTCTGGGCGGCGTTCGGCTAGCGTCTTCGCCCGCTCCGCCGGATCGAACACCGGATCGGCAAACCCCACCACTGGTCGGCACCCGGGGCCTGCCGGCCAAAGCCAAGATCGCCAAAGGCGACCACTACCGGAAGTGTTTGTTGCCTTTGACTTCGAAGGTGACGGGATCAACCCCCGCGGCGGGTCGCATATGGGCGCAGTATCGGCGAGGCGGTCAGGATGTCGGCAGCGACCAGGCCGTTGCGGGCCACCACGATAGCACTCAGCCCCACGATGCATCGGGGATTGCTGCGCGGCGCATCGGTGAGAGCCGCGAGCGTAGGCCATGTTGGTTGCGTGATGGACGAGGCTTAAAGACTGCTCGCCATCTGACGGTGTTCAACCGCCCGTCATCTCATCAGGGGTTTTTGGAGGCCAGGTGGCCGAACCATTGCCGTGCGAAGCGGGACATTCGAAGCGCGGATCGGCAGGACGTGCCTGTGGTCCGGTGCAGGGCAAGAAAAGCGGACGCGCCGAGTGGCCACGGATGGTCTTTATCGTTTTGCTCTGGTTTGCGCCCTGGCGCCGGCCATCAGCGTGTGGTCTAGCGCGCGCTGGCCGGACCGCTGGCTCGGTTGCTCGGCACTAGCGGTTGGTCCTTCCTAGACTGACGACAGGGGCGATGTTCTGAAGCTGCTGCGCGTTGGGCAAACACGATCCGAAAGTGGCCGGCATTCGTGGAGACATGCCGCTCGCTTGGTGGCGCAGCATCGCAGCGGCGGCGAGCGACTGCAGCCGTAGAACAGGCAATGTAGACTTTAGGTTGGCCATTGTCTTAAGATCGAACCGCTTTGAGCCGAAGGGGAGTTTTATCGCGATGCAAGATGTTCTGCAGCCAGACGTTCCTCGCTGGATTGGACTTGGAGGGATGGTGCTAGTGCTCGTTCTCTGCGGGTCCGCCCTCTCCGGTCTGCTGTGGTTGACCGTCCTGCTGATGATAGCCGGCGTGGCGCTGGTTGTTCTTGAGAACAGATACCAGCGAGGGCTGATCGGGCCGAGACGCTAGTTCGATGCCGATGACGCGCTCCTCGCGCGCGAGCCACTCGTGGAGGAGGTCATCGGCCGCCAAGCCAAGGCCAGAGAGAGGCTAATCGAGAGAGGCCTCCCGAACTAGCGCCGGCCACGCGCTCGCCCCCGGGCGCCGAGCGATCGGAGACGCGGCAAGCCGCAAGAATGCAGAATTCGACGGTCGGAGCCTCGGCGCGCAAGCGCGCCATGAAGGCTCGAATCGCTCGTCGGTCGTGAAAATGCCGCCGCTAAAGATCGGCCCAATGCGTCTGTTGGGTACGACCTCGGCTTTCCCGCAAGCCATCTGGGACGTCTGGTTCTGGGGCTGTAGGTGCTCGGCCAGAAATTATTGCCGCCGATGACCAACGAGCAGACCTTTTTGAGCGGCTCATTGCGATTGAGATTGCCGATACCCGCATAAGACTGGATGCCCTTTGACGGGTCGTAGTCAACGGGTTTGCCGGTTTTCTGGTCAATACCCTTGGTCCAGTTGACATTATCCAGATATGGATTTGCCCCTTGATCTGGCCGTTGAAGCGATCGATCGTCTAGAGGAAGCTGTTGCGTGCCGATGGGTGATCAACTTGCGCCTCTGATCAGCGAGGTGCCGTCGATGAGCATCTGGGTCCCAACTTCGTCGTAGTCCCACATGTCGCCTGGCGTATACTGAAAATACCAGTTCATATCGCCGC
>JASHRR010000521.1 GCA_030037185.1 Xanthobacteraceae bacterium
CTCGTTCCCAAACAGAGAGCCCTTTGACAATTGATAACGGCAAGGACATAGCCCGGATCGTTGTCAAGCGAAATCCGGGAAGCCCTTCCCCCTACGACAACTGTCGTCCGCGGATTTCGCTCCCGTTCAAGCCCGGCGCTATCGCGGCGGAGCCGGCTGGCGAACCTTACTTTGCGCAAGGCGGGCGACAAAAGCTACGGGCTGCTTTTTGAAAGCGTCTCCCCCTCGTTGAGGGGAGAGCGGGGAGGGCCAGCAACGGAGAAACTTATTTGGGTGCGCGCTTTGCTAGAATCCGCTGCAGCGTGCGGCGATGCATATTAAGTCGGCGTGCGGTCTCGGAAACGTTGCGTCCGCACAATTCATAGATGCGCTGGATGTGCTCCCACCGCACGCGGTCGGCCGACATCGGATTTGCCGGCGGCTCGGCTTTGTGGCCGTCCAGAGCAAGCAGCGCCGCGGCGACGTCATCGGCGTCGGCGGGCTTCGACATATAGTCGACCGCACCGAGCTTTACGGCGGTCACCGCCGTCGCGATATTGCCATATCCAGTGAGGACGATGCCGCGCGCATCGGGTCGGCGTTGCTTGAGCGCCGAAATCACATCGAGGCCGCTGCCGTCGCCAAGCCGCATATCAACGACCGCAAAGGCGGGCGCGGATCGTTCGACCTCGGTCAAGCCGTCGGCCACCGATTCGGCGGTCGTTACGGTGAATCCGCGCCCTTCCATAGCCCGCGCCAGACGTTGGAGGAATGATTTGTCGTCCTCGACAATCAGCAGCGTGCGATCACCCGGGATCGCCGCAACGAGGTTTTCCGTCATGATTGATTGCGCCTCAGTCAATGATCGCCGCCAATGCTACCTGGTCTGCGCCGCAGGGCCTACTCGCCGGCCGCGGCCCGTGATCGGCCCGGTGATGACTTCACCCAATCCGCCGGTTCAGCGGAGCAATGCGCTCCGCCCTTCCGCCCCGCCTTAAGTAGGTATGAGATTAATGAATTTCGGCAAGAGGCGGCGTTTCGCTTTTGTCACCTCCAGTTTCGTTCGACGATTTTGATCCGGCTGCACGTGTCTCGGGCTCTTCTGCATCGAGCAGTTTGCCGTCTAACGGCTGCGAAATCAACGGACGCTCGAAGTCGGCCCGCTTCCAGCGCACCCGCACGATCGCTCCGCGCTGCGGAAACTCCTTGTTTTTCAACGAAATCTTGGCCCCGGATCGCGCCAGAAGCGTCTTGGCGATGAAGAAACCGAGGCCAAGACCGGGCATTTCGCGCCCGCGCATGCGACGCCCGCGCTCGCTCGTCACGTAGGGCTCGCCCATCCGGTCGATGATTTCCGGCGGGAAGCCCGATCCGTCGTCGGAGAGCTCGACCACCACCTTGTCATCCGTCCAGCTCGCTGCCACTTGCACCCGCTCGCGGGCGAAATCGACCGCGTTCTCCAGAATGTTTCCGAGCCCATAGAGGACCGCAGGGTTGCGCGCCCCGACCGGCTCGCGGGGATCCTCCCTGGCAATCTCGACCTCGATGGCGACGCCTGCCCCGCGGTGCGGCGCCACCACTTCCTCGATGAGAGCCGATAGTTTCATCCGCTCGAACGGCTCGCCGGGGGCGGGCAGCTCGGTCAACTTGCCGAGAATGACCCGGCACCGCTGGGCCTGCTCGCGCAGGAGGCGGATATCCTCGGCAAACCGGGAATCCGGGTCGATCTCCCGCTCCAATTCGCGCGCCACCACCAGGATGGTGGAAAGCGGAGTGCCGAGCTCGTGGGCCGCTGCCGCCGCGAGACCATCGAGTTGCGTCAAATAATGCTCCCGGGTCAGCACCAATTCCGTCGCCGCAAGGGCATCCGAGAGCTGCCGCGATTCCTCGATGATCTGCCAGGCATAAATGCTGATATAGCCGATCGCCAGCATCAGCGAGAGCCACACGCCGATCATGTAGAGGGGGGGCAGGTCCAGCGGTTCCTCTTCGGGCCAGGGCAGCGGGTAGTAGAAGCGCAGCAGGATGGTGGCGCAGATGAACACGAGACCGCCGAGGATCAGCGTCATGCGCTTGGGCAATGCCGCCGCCGAGATCAGGACGGGACCCGCCATCAAAAACGAGAACGGGTTTTGCAAGCCCCCCGTGAGGAACAGCAGGACGGCAAGCTCGACGATATCGAGCGCCAGCAGCCTGGCCGCCTGGTGCGGCTCGAGGCGCTGATTCCAGCGAAACAGCAGCCGCAGAGCCACATTGACGGAGGCATACACGGCAATAACCGCCAGGCAGGCCCAAAACGGCACTTCGAAATCGAAGCCGTCATAGACGACGAGAACGGCCGCGGTCTGGCCCAAAACCGCCAGCCAGCGCAGCCGCACCAGGGTGTCGAGACGCACGTGGCGCAGACTCTGCGGGGTCTGCTCGTCGAATATTTCGGACATGACGGTACCGGATATCAGGACTCAGCGATCAGTCATAATAAGTAATCGGACGGGAATCAGCAGCCGATCTCTTGACCAGCTCGCCGACGGCTGATTACTCAGCTCTGAAGATGTCGGTTGCTAGATGTCGGTTGCTCACCTCTGAAGAGGTCGGTACCGGGTGGCCGGCGATCAAGCGTGTCACGGGGGGTTCCGGCCCAAAGATGACATTGTTCCCGATCCCTCGCACGGCGATCTGTGATTCCTGATCGCCGATTATGGGTTATGACACCCCCCGCCATAGCGGTCGAGCGGCTGGTCAAAATCTACCAGCGCGGCATGGCCGTCGACGGCATCAGCTTCACGTTACCGGCCGGTTCGCTCACCGGCTTGCTGGGCGGCAACGGGGCCGGCAAGACCACCACCATCGCCATGATCATGGGGCTCCTGACCCCGACCTCCGGCACGGTGCGGGTGTTCGGCGCCGATATGCCGGCTCAGCGCTACCGCGTGTTGCATCGCATGAACTTCGAAAGTCCCTACATCGAGATGCCGATGCGGCTCACCGTGCGCCAGAACCTCAGGGTATTCGGCCGCCTTTATGGGGTGGACGGACTTGCCGAGCGCATCGCCACGCTGGCCGACGAACTCGATCTCACGGACCTGCTCGACCGGCCGAGCGGCAAGCTGTCCTCCGGTCAAAGAACTCGCGTGTCGCTCGCCAGGGCCCTCATCAATCGGCCCGAGATATTGCTGCTCGACGAGCCCACCGCCTCGCTCGATCCCGATACGGCTGATTGGGTACGGGCGATGCTGCAGCGCTATCGCGCCGAGCGCGGCGTCACCATCCTTCTTGCCTCCCACAACATGCACGAGGTGGAGCAGCTGTGCGAGCGCGTCATCATCATGAAAAACGGACGGATCGAGGATGACGGAACGCCAACGAGGCTGCTTGCGCGATACGGACGCGAGACCCTCGAAGAGGTGTTCCTCGACGTCGCCCGCGGCCGGCCCCGCCGGCAAGCCGACAATTAAAGCGTGCCCGCCATGAAGCTCGGCATCGAACCCGCAATCTCGCGCTACGCGATTTCCTGGCGCCGGATCGCCGCCATGATCGAGCGCTATTGCTATCTGTTGCGGTCGTCGTGGCCCCGCCTGCTCGAACTCGTGTACTGGCCCACGGTACAGATGCTGATGTGGGGCTTCCTGCAGCTTTATGTCGGTCAGAACGCGGGATATTTCGCCCGGGCCGGGGGCACCTTTATCGGCGCGGTGCTGTTGTGGGATATTCTGTTCCGCGGCCAGCTCGGCTTTTCGGTGTCGTTTCTTGAGGAGATGTGGTCGCGCAATCTCGCCAATCTGATGATAAGCCCGCTCAAGCCGATCGAGTTCGTCCTCGCCATGATGGCGATGAGCATTGTTCGCCTCCTGATCGGCATGGTTCCGGTGTCATTGCTGGCGATCGGTTTTTTCGGCTTCAACCTCTACGGGATGGG
>JASHRR010000056.1 GCA_030037185.1 Xanthobacteraceae bacterium
TTGTTTGAGTTGTGCTTGACTAAGACCGGAAACTCGACCGACGAGCTCAATAAGCCAGTGCTCCAACATGTCTGACCCCGCTGCTATCAAGTCGGGTTAGGGTGGGCTGACTTTATTAACGCGCACTCCTTGATTTCGTTGAAAAATTGCTTGACCAAGTTTGCACCGCCCGGATCAATTGGGTGCCATCCCGAACCGGCTCGCGGTGAGACCCTCCTCGGGCGTGGCGGGGCCAAGGGGTGGCGACCGATGCATTTGCTGCCCCGGGCGTTTGGCAGGCGATGGACGAGGCGCGACGACACGACCGATAGGGGTGAAATTATTGAGCCTATTCAATGTAGTGGGTAGACGACGGGTCAACGAGCGATGCGTCTGTGCGCTTGACAAGCATGGTCAGGGGGACGACACTGACCGGGTGGGAGATGAAACCACCGATGCAGGTGGTTGCCGCAGCTACCGCTCAGCTGATTTTGGTGCTTGTGGAAAGCGGTTTTTTTCTTTGCGGATTGTGCATCGGAAACGGTTGCCGCACGCCAACGATGAGGGCATCTCCGGGCGCGTGGACGGGTTAGCGTTTCACTTGGTCTTCGCTGCGAACGCACCCGCATAAATGACGCCGCGCGCCAAGCAGTCTGCCCGCCCCAGGGAGAGGAGGGCAGAGAATTTGCTGCAATTGCATGCGAGCGCGCGACTTCATGATTCGCACGAGAAGAAGAGTCTTCAGGAGGACCAACAACAGGCCAACCATCCGGCCGACTGCGCTCGTGGTGGATGCCGATGCCCAGCAGCGCGAGTTGATCGGAATCCTCCTGGCAGAGAGTGGTCTTGACGTCATCCGGGCGGCGTCGTCGGAAGAGGCCGTCAATGCCCTGCGCGACCGTGCACGCCAGATCGTTTTGATCGTCACCGCCATGAATCTGCCAAGCTTTATGGACGGTGCGCGTCTGGCAATCTATGCGCAGCAATGGCCTTGGATCCGGGTCGTCGTCACCTCCCAGGATGACGACATCGCCGAACGACTGCCACATCCCGCGGTGATCATGCACAAGCCCTGGCTGCCTCTGAACATGCTGATCCAAGCCGAGAAAGCAGTGGCGACCGGGCACAATGATCTGGTCAGTCGCCCGCCAACGCGGTGATTGCCGAGCAGATCGTCGGGGCGACTGCGCAATCAGAGCGCGTTCCGGTGGTCCGGAAGCCCCCGTAAGGGCAGGTCGAGCAAAGCGTGCCCGCCCTCCCTGTCGGCATATGGCGGCGCGGGCGCATGGCACCGCAGAGGTGCCTTGCCGGCCCTGACAACTCCAGTCCAGTCGGTCGAAGCCTTCGCGCGGCCAATCCTTCGGGGTGTCGGAGTTTTGGCCGGCGGATCACGACGGCGGGCCCAATCCGCATCGCTGCAAAAACGCCAGGGTCAGCTGCACACAGGCCTGCGGCTTCTCGATCTGCAGCATGTGGCCAGTACCGGGCACGAAGCTGTAATCGTATCCGTTCTCGTTGCCCAGCGACCAGTTGGCGCGACCGGTCGGCGATCCGCCGTGGTGTTGCGGGTCGGCGCCGATGAGCTTCACGGGTCCGGCGAAATCCTGCGCCCGCGGCCACAGGTTCATCGACAAGGCTTCCGCATAGATCCCGCCTTCGTTCGCGGGGTCGCAGCTTAGTACATAACCGCCGTCCGGATTTTTCCGCAGCACCGAACGCGCCATCAGCTCGTGCACGCCCGGCGCCCAGGCCTGTCCGACCCGCGACTTCGCGAAATCAGCGGCCAGCTCTTCAACGGTGGCGAAGCGCGTGCGGCGGCTGCGTGTGAACGCGACAAGCCTCGCCTCGAAAGCTTCCATGGCAGGAAAAGCCGGATGGTCGGGCGGGGGCACGTTGGGCGGATCGAACAGGACGAGGGCATCGAAGCGGAAGGCGATCTCGAGTGCGTGCTTCATGGCGGTACGGCCCGACATGGAATGGAAGATACCGGCCGTCCTTCGGGGGCCGAGTTTCGCCATCACCTGCTGATAGACCCGCTCAAGGTCACGGCTGAGCTGCGGATAGGTGTGGTTGGCGGGCGTCGCCGGCTCGTTCGCGCCGTGATTGCGAAAATCAAAAATGATGAGGTCGAACCGCTCCACAAAGTGCTGCCAATAGGGCAGGTAGCCGTTGATGGCGTAGCCGTTGCCATGGCTGAGGAAAAGCCGCACGCCATCCGGATTGCCGTGCCGGCGCACGCGAATGCGGGCGCCGTCATCCAGCCCCACATCGAAGGTCAGGTGCGGCGCGGGGATTTCGAGAGGCATTGATGATCTCCGCTATGGGCCCGTCGCGGGGCCGGGCAAGCCTGAGGGAACCGCTGATCAGCACGGCGATGCCAACCGGGTTCGCTTGGCTCAACCCCGGGCTAAGGTTTGCGCATCACTTCAGCGGCTTCAACCCGAACTCGTCCCACCGTTGCGTCACCGCTGCAATGTCCGCATCGCTCGGCCACACCTTCGGCGGGAAGCGCGCGCCACCGAGATCGGGGTCCGGGTCGTAGTCGAGATTCATGGTGGCATCAATCAAGACACGGTTCCACTTGCCGGTGCCGAACAGCGCCGGATTGCGATCGCGCCGGCGAGTCGAGGGGTCAAGCCCGGCTCCGAAAGTCGACGGCATCACCACGACATCGTCCTCCCCGGCATTGACCCGATAGGCGATGGCCCAGTCGACCGCCGCATAGTCGTGGATGTCGATATCGTCATCAACCACAGTGATATGCTTGTAGCGCACATGGGCCGCCGAGGAGCCCCAGATGGCATTGGCGGCCTGCTTGGCCTGCCCGCGATAGGTCTGCTTCATCTGGATGATGAGGTTGATGCCGGCATGGACGGGCGGGCACCATACGTCGGTGATGCCGGGCACGCCGGCGCGTTCCAGCACACTCCAGGCCGTCGCGGCGCGCATGATGGAGGAGCAGATCGCATTTTCCGAGAAGCTGCCGGGCAACGATCCCTCGATGCAGCCGCGCAGGATCGGGTCGTGGCGATGGGTGATGGCGGTGACCCTGATCGTCGGCTTCGGGGACTTGTCGCCGGCCAGGTAACCGGTGAACTCCGCGAACGGCCCCTCCATCCTGTATTTTGCAGGATCGAGCTGAAGCTGGCCCTCTATGACGATTTCGGCGGTCGCCGGCACGTACAAATCGACGGTCTCGCATTTGACAAGTTCGACGGGCGTGCCGCGGATCGAGCCCATCACATCGTATTCGCAAACGCCCTTCGGCACTGGCGCGCCGCCCGTGAAACCGAGCGAGGGCTCCCAGCCGATCGCCACCGCAATCGGCATCTCGTCGTGGCCGGTGCGCTGCCAGGAGGTGGCGTGCTGGCCGATATGCTGAGCCCGCCACATCAAAATCGGGATTTCGGTCCTGCTTGCCACCATGCCGCGATAAATGCCGACATTCATCACGCCGGTGTCGTGATCCTTGGTGACGCAGCCGCCATAGGTGAGGAGATAGCGTCCGCCGTCGAGCCGGTTCCACCACGGCGAGGGCAGCTCATAAAGATCGATATCGTCGCCGGTCACGATGTTTTCCTTCACCGGACCGGAGCTGACGATTGTTGGCGCAATGCTGCCGTTGAGCAGGTTGCGGCCGAGCTTGACCAGCTCGCGCGGATGGGTATCGGGGTCGACCCCAAGCATCATGGCAACGCGCCGATAGCTGGCAAGCCCGCAGCCGAACACGCGGCGGCAGCGCGCGTTTGCTCCATAATCCTTGATGTTGTTGAACAAAAGGGCCGGGCCGTCGCCGGTGCCCTGAGCGAGCCGCATCACCGTGCCGATCTCGATGTTCCAATCGACCTCGGCGTCGATCTCCCGGATGTCGCCGGCCGCGTGCAGCGCCTTAATCCAACCACGAAGATCGCCGTACGCGACCGGCTTGCGTTCGATGTTCATTGAGCGTTCCTTCGTCTGTTCGTTGCCGCATTGCCGGGCAATGGTTTGGAGTTATGCTCGTGCCGACCAGCCCCTTCAATGGTCAGCGGCACCGCGAATGGCAGACTTGTCTATTTCCGAGTTGCCATGTTGGCGAAAGCCGGACATCCAGTAACCTTGGGTGCCGCACACTATGGGAGGAGCTGCGGGCCCGCTTTCCCTTTGCGGGCACGACGTTAACACGGGAGGAGCCGCCGACATGCCTCGGTATCATGACCGCCTCATCGCAAGCGAGCGGTGAATCGTGTCGCAAACTCTTGGTGCCCCGCTCGTTCGCAAGGAAGACCCCGCCCTCCTCTCAGGGCGCGGGCGCTATGCGGACGATCTCCCGGTCTCAAGCGGCACGTTGCATGCCCACGTCGTCCGCTCACCCCATGCCCATGCGAAAATCCTCAACATCGACGCGACAGCGGCCCTGGCCCTGCCCGGCGTTGCGGCGGTGATCACGGGCGAAGACGTGCGCGCGCTCACGGATCCGTTCCTGATCGCGCTGAAAGCGCCCGTGCATCAGTGGTCGCTCGCGGTCGGGCGGGTGCGTTATGTGGGCGAGGCTGTGGCGCTGGTCGTGGCCGAGAGCCGCTACGTGGCGGAGGATGCCGCCGAGCTGGTGCTGGTCGACTACCAGCCGGTGGAGGCGGTAATCGATCCGCTCGCCGCCTGCGGCGCCGCCGCGCCGCTGCTGCATCCTGACTGCAAGACCAACGAGATTTCAGTGCGGAAATTCGCCTATGGAGACACCGCCGCGGCGTTTGCGGCCGCAGATCGCATTGTCGCCCTCACGGTCGACTATCCGCGGCTCTCCTTCACGCCGATGGAATGCTATGTGGTGGTCGCCGAGTATCTTGCGCACGACGGCAGCTACGATGTCCTGGCCAATTTCCAGGGGCCGTTCAGCACCCATCCGGTGATGGCGAAAGCGTTGCGCGTGCCCGGCGCCAGCTTGCGGCTGCGCATTCCGCCCGACTCGGGCGGCAGCTTCGGCATCAAGCTGTCGGTGTTTCCCTACATCGTGCTTGTCGCAATCGCCGCGAGGATCGCGGGGCGGCCGGTGAAATGGGTCGAAGACCGCGCCGAGCACCTGGCGGCGGCGAGTTCGGGACCTAATCGCATCACCCGGATCGAGGCGGCGGTCACCAGCGAGGGCCGCATCCTTGGGCTGCGGCTCGATCAGCTCGAGGATTACGGGGCGTTCCTGCGCGCGCCCATGCCGGGACCGCTCTACCGCATGCATGGCTCGGTGACCGGCGCCTATGATGTTCGCGATGTCGACGTCACTAGCCGCATCGTCCTCACCAACAAGATGCCGGCGAGCCTGATCCGCGGTTTTGGCGGGCCGCAGCTTTACCTCGCTATCGAGCGGCTGGTGCAACGCATTGCGATAGAGCTTGGCCTTGACCACCTCGAGGTGATCCGCCGCAACCTCATTCCAACAGAAAAATTCCCCTACCGCACCGCGGCGGGCGCGCTCTATGATTCCGGCGATTATGCCCGTGCCGCCGCGACGACGATCGGGGACGGCCGTCTCGACGATCTCAAGCATCGCCGCGCCGCGGCGCGCGCTGCGGGCAAGCTCTACGGTATTGGCTTTGCGGCGGTGGTCGAGCCCGGCATGTCGAACATGGGCTACCTCTCGACGCTGTTGACGGCGCAGGCGCGCGAGCGCGCAGGGCCCAAGAACGGCGCGGTCTGCGTGGCAACCGTCAACGTCGACCCGCTCGGCGCCGTATCGGTCACCGCCGACGTCACCGTCCAGGGCCAGGGGCATCAGACCGTCCTGTCCCAGATCGTTGCCGATCGGCTGGGACTTGCTCCCGCCGATATTAAGGTCACGCTGGAGATCGACACCGCCAAGGACGCCTGGTCGATCGCTGCCGGCACCTATTCGTGCCGGTTTTCGCCCGGCACCGCGGTCGCGGCTCACCTCGCGGCGACACGGCTGCGCGACAAGCTGGCCGCCATCGCGGCCAAGGAGCTCAACATCCTCCCGCACGACATCGAATTCGCCGACGGCCGGGTGCGCAGCCGCTCGAACCCGGACAACGCCCTCCCGTTCGGCCGTGTCGCCGGCGCCGCGCATTGGTCGCCGGTGATGCTGCCGGACGGGATGTCGCCGGGGTTGTCGGAAACCGGCGTGTGGTCGCCGGCGGAGCTTGAGCCGCCGACCGGCGATGACCGCATCAACACCTCGCTCACCTACGGATTCATTTTCGACATGTGCGGCGTCGAGGTCGATCCGGTGACGTTTTCGCTGCGGGTTGACCGCTACATTTCGATGCACGATGCCGGTACGCTGCTCAATCCGCTGCTCGCCAACGGGCAGATATATGGCGCCTTTGCGCAGGGCATTGCGGCGGCGCTCTACGAGGAGTTCGTCTACGACGAGAATGGAAACTTCCTGTCTGGCAGTTTTGCGGATTACCTGGTGCCGACGGTGAGCGAAATCCCGCAGCTCGAAATCCTGCACCAGCAAATCCCGTCGCCCCTGACGCCGCTTGGCGCCAAGGGCATGGCGGAGGGTAATTGCATGAGCACGCCTGCTTGCATCGCCAATGCGGTCGCAGACGCGCTCGGCGCCAGGGACATCTCTCTGCCGCTGACGCCGCGACGGCTGCACGCGCTGATGGCGGGCCGATCATGAAGCCGCGCCGGTTCGACTATGTGCGCCCGGACAGTGCGCACGAGGCGGTCGCCGTGCTGGCCGAATACGGCGATGCCGCGAGCGTGCTGGCAGGGGGCCAGTCGCTGATGGCGATGCTCAATCTGCGCGTTGCGGAGCCCGCGATGCTCATCGACATCGCGCGTCTCGACGAACTGGAGTACATCCGCGTCGCCGACGACAAGGTCGAGATCGGCGCCGCCGTGACTCAGAACCAGCTCATGGACTGGGCTGAACTCGCCGGCAAGCTGCCGCTGCTGGCAACCGCGCTGCCTTTCGTCGGTCACTTCCAGACGCGCAACAAGGGCACCGTGTGCGGCTCGATTGCGCACGCTGACCCGTCGTCGGAGATTCCGTTGGTGCTGGCCACATTGGGCGGCGAGGTGCTGCTGCGCTCGCACCGAGGTACGCGCGTCCTTGCGGCGGGAGAATTCCAGCGCGGCATGCTGACAACCGCCCGCGCGGCCGACGAGTTGATCGTTGCGGTTCGTTTGCCGATCCAATCGACGCGACGCGTCGCCTTCCGGGAGGTGGCGCGTCGGCACGGCGACTTTGCCATCATTGCGGTCGCGGCTTATGCCGACGACCGCCACACGCTGCGGATCGGCATCGGCGGCGTTGCCGACCGCCCGGCAGTGCGGCACAGCAGGCTCGACGGCGCAGCAGACGCCAAGGACATGTTCGAGGCCCTCGCCAGCGAGCTTGAAGGCTACGACGATCTGCACGCGTCCGCGCGGCTGCGCCG
The DNA here is from genome assembly GCA_030037185.1 of Xanthobacteraceae bacterium. The sequence continues at coordinate 7,362 of JASHRR010000056.1, forward strand.
CGATCTGTTGCGCCGGGTCGGTCCGCTTGTGGTGGAAGAGGCCCTGCGATGCGCCGGGTGAACAAGCATGAGCGGACCCGGATCGGCTTCGCGCTTAACGGCCGCGCCGTGTCGGGCGACGCGGAATCGCGCATGCTGCTCACCGACTTCCTGCGCCAGGTCATCGGGGCGACCGGCACCCACGTGGGCTGCGAGCATGGCGTGTGCGGCTGCTGCACCGTGCTGATCGACGGCATGGCGGTGCGCGGCTGTCTGACGCTTGCCGTGCAGGCCGAGGGCCGGGCGGTGACGACGGTTGAAGCGCTGGCCTCGCCGGAAGGCACGCTTAACGCGCTGCAACAGGCGTTTCAGCGCCATCATGCGCTGCAATGCGGCTTCTGTACGCCCGGCATCCTGATGTCGTTTACCGACTATCTTGCGCGAAATCCGCATCCGACCGAGGATGAAATTCGCGAGGTATTGAGCGGACACCTTTGCCGGTGCACGGGCTATGCCGGCATCGTGGCCGCGGTGCTGGCCGTATCGGCCGGCGATCGCCAACCGCCGTCGTGAATTTTTGAAAGCCGGGAGCCGATCATGCCCAAAGAAATCCTTCGCGAACTGGTGACGATCAACGGTAAGAACGTCGTGCTCGCCCACAAAGAGTCGCCGGTCAGCAATGCCGGCGTGCTGGAAAACGCCGATCTCTTCCGGATGATCAACATCTTCGCCGAGAAATTCAACCCGACCAATATCGACAAGGCGGACGGCACGCCGCTGCGGCTCTACACCTCCGACCGGGTCAAGATCGACGTCTCCAAGCGCCGCAAGCACGACATGAGCTTCTGGCATCGCAACATCGATGCGCACGAGATCATCTTCTGCGTCAAGGGCGCGCTGAAATGGGAAACTGAAATGGGCGTCAAAGTCATGCGTCCCGGCGATATGCTGCTGATCCCCAAAGGCATCGGCCATCGCTCGATGCTGTGCGAGGATTCCACCGATGAAAATGTGCTGATCGAGCTGAAGATCACCGATGAGCTGAC
>JASHRR010000522.1 GCA_030037185.1 Xanthobacteraceae bacterium
GCGGTTCAGCTCAATCAAGGTTTATTCGAGGTCGCTAGGCTCGGCCTCCCGAGGGGCTGACGCTGAGCTCGCGACCTCGAATAAACCTCTGGATTCGATTATTTTTGCGACTGTCCTTACCCATGCGGCTGTATCCGATGGACGAACCGCTCGGATCACAATTTCTTTAGCCGTTGTAGTTCTCCGGTTCATTCAGCGCCGCCCGGAATGCGTTGCTGATTTTCAGACTGGGCAGACTCATCCGCCCCGGGATGGGGCACGGACAAATGAGACTCATCAGAAAACAGGCGACGCACAACCCCGCATACGGGTGAGGCAGCCCCCGGCGGATCGATCCGTGTGGATGTCATCGGTGTCGCCGATTGTGGGCTCCCTTTGAATGCTTGACCAGATAACATGCTCATGGCCCATCGTTAGGGTTGACAGTCGGTGCGGTCGCGCGCAATTCTAAGGTTGGGTCGATACACCCGCCGCTTGCGCCCTTTCTGGGATGGTGAACGTATCACTTCTCTCCGCACCCTCGCCATTGGCGAACGGGTCGGCAAGGCAGGCCCCGATCTTTTCCGTTCGCCAATGAAGAGGTGCTGTCATGCGCGACTTCCGCGATGCGAAAGTCATGGCGCGCGCGTTGCGCGATGCTTTGAAAGCAAAGGCTGTCGAAACCACACACGCCGAAGCTCTCGAGCTGATCGCCAAGGCGTTCGGCTATGAGAACTGGAACATTCTGTCCGCCAAGATCGAAGCCGCTGCGCCGCCTGCAACCACGGCCGGGGCGCAGACTGATCCTGGGCCAAAGACCCTTTACTGCTCGTTCTGCGGTAAGAGCCAGCATGAGGTCCGGAAGCTGATTGCCGGGCCGTCGGTGTTCATTTGCGACGAGTGCGTTGACCTGTGCACGGACATTGTCGAGCCGGACGAAGACAAGGAATTGTTCCAGCTGATGACGGGAACCGGACAGAGCGGAAGGCAGACCTATCCCGCCGTGCTTGAGCTGGCCCGCGGGATGTCCACGGAAGAGCTGGCGTATTACGTAGAACGCGGCAGAAAAGGTGTGGTGCGTAGTCGCGTTGCCTTGCAATATTTTCAGCACAGGCTCGCGACGTGGAACCGCGAAGCATCGGCAGGCGAGGATGTCCATATGCCGTCGCTGCCTCGTCACCTGCTGCCCCGCAACCCAACGGACATGACGCGGGAAGACCTGGTCGCGATGCAGGAAAAGGCACAACGCGAGGTAAAGCGATACGAGGACGCTGTAAGCATTGCAACGGCCGTGCTTGGCGAGCGCAGGCAGTAGACGGGTTTCCCACCGCTTTGATTTCTGGGTGAGAGCGGACTTTACATCCCTGGAAAGAGGTCCGCTCGTCCCGGATATTCCCGCCAGCGATATTTGGACTACTGCGTTACATTGGAATACCAGGGGTCCTCCGGCCGGGTGGACATACCTCAGCAACACCGCGAAGCGACCGCATAGTCCAACCAAGTTCGTCGGAGGTTCAAACGATGGGTGGACCAACAGCCGGTCTGATACCAGATGTCATCGGTTTCTCAGGCGCGGCTGTCTTGGGCGCGGCGATCGGCGCGTTCGTGGCTAACCGGAATGCGCGGGCTGCAATGATCAGTGCTCAGGGGGCAATGATTGCTGCTCGCACAAATAATGCTGAAGCTCCCGTAGGCGCAAACGACCCGGCGCCTGAAGTGTAGTCGGGAGCCGTCGGAGACTACATGGAGAAAAACTATACCTAATGCGGCGTTCGCCTTGGGCTGCCTCGGGCCGCTGAGAGTGCCAAGGCGCTCAAGATTGGACTGGCATAGGTGCCGGGGCGCTGGAGGGCGCATAGGCCGCAACAATCGCAACGGGAGGGCTTGTCCGTGGAAGAGTACAACCCCTTCGTTTGTGGCACGTTTTCAGTTGGCGTTCGCACAGTCGAATTGCGGGACGCGGCGAGCGCGAACGTTCCTTTGCCAAATCTGGTATCCGGCGCGCCCGGATTGTCCGAGAGAGGATCGACCCTACGCGGCGAATGCGAGATGCCGAGGCTTACACCGGCGTCTATCCCCTTCATCGGCTTGTCTCACAGCTCCGGAGACGACCGTAGGCAATCGACCTTTGTGCGCATATCGCTAGCCATGGCTATGTGGTCGGTGCAATCGATCATTCCGAATTATCCAGAACTCGCACGCCGGGCGCAAGAAACTACAAGCGGCTGTTCGCCTGCGGGCGATGATCGAAAATCGTGTGCCTGTGTGCGGTTCCTTCTGGATCAAATGCTGGCTCGCGACGGTGTCAGGCCGGGCGTTGATATCGACCGCCAACGGATTGGCCTGGTTGGGCGCAGCTTTGGCGGATGGACGGTGCTTGCCGCCACCGATTCTGAGCTACCTGTCAGGGCCGTCGTGGCGTTGACGCTCGGGCGCGCATCCCAGGGCAAGGAAAACATATTACCCCTTTCCCTGAGCTTTGATTGGCGGCGCAGCGTTGCAATGCTCCTACTGGCTGCAGAAAATGACGCGTTTTTGCCGTTCCAAGGAATGTCGGAAATTTTTGAGCGTGCGCCATCGCCTAACCTGATGGTGACGCTCAAGCGAGCAGACCACCTGCATTTCATGGACAACGCCGAAGGGGTTCATGAGGCCTTTCGGACTTCGAATCTCGGTGACCAGTACGTAGAAATTCAGCGCGATGTGAAGCCGGCGGCGCGACTGGTCTCGGGCGCGACCCATGCATTCGGCTGCCCGAACCTCTGCCTGCCGTGGCCAGCGCGGGGAGCGGGAAATGGTCCGGCTTGAGCTTGGACGCGGTGCCCGAACGCTGACGTTCGCTTTACGGCAAGAGGGTGATCGTGGTCGGATCAAAAATATGAGCGTCTGCCTTGGCTCCCTTCTGGCGCATGCCTGTCGAGCCGAGAAGGTCTCCTCGACGTTCTTACAACGAAAGGACGTTGCGACCAGCTCGGCATCAGGCCCTTCTCATCCCTGTCCCCGCTCTGCGCCAGCTGGACTCTTCTGACCTGTCGGGGCCGTTTGTAGCTAGAAGGGCCCAGCTGGAGGCATTGCGGCTGACGGTCATGCGCACCGCCCCTACTTTGCCCCATCTTGCCTGCGGTCGAGCAAAGGC
>JASHRR010000523.1 GCA_030037185.1 Xanthobacteraceae bacterium
CATGACGTTCCAAGACAGCACTCCTCGGCCCCAACTGATAATCGTAAGCGGGCGCCCAGGAGCCGGCAAGACGACCCTCGCCCGCGCATTCTCAAGCGCCTTGCAGGGCCGACGAGATCCACGACGGAATTCACCGCACACTAAGCGCCGTGCCTGCACTTGCTACACAAGAGCATCTGCGGGAACTACCATTCGACGGGTTCTTCCAGGCGATCGAATTTTTCCAGGAACGTCAGTCTCGTCGTCGGGGCCGCATTCGTTGATCGGGTCTGGTGCGGCGAATTGGATTCAGCTCTCTCGCTGGCCGAGCTTAGTTTGGTGACCGCCTGCGCTGTCGGCACGGCAACTTCGCGTTTCGGCCGACCGTAACCGACAGAGGCGCGGTTTCCAGGAGCGAAACTTGTTGGCGCGGCGTTTTGCGGCATTCGCGAATCGATTGCGTGCCGATTTCGAGAGTGCGACGCCGGTCGAGGCGTATGTTGGTTGACGTTCTCGGCCAACTCGCAGTGGTTGTTCACGGGTCAAGACAGCGGCTAGAAGATTGGCGCAATTCTGGTGGGTTTGGGGGGAGTTGAATAGAATTCTAAGACTATCTGCTCAAAGCAGCTCGCGTCGGCACCGAGCGAGGTGAGAGAGCAGAGTTTTGCATCTGAAATTTATTTCAATAAATAATTTTTATAAAATATATGCTTTTAGTTACAACCAACATGTGCAGCCGGGGCTTGATGGACGACGATTGAGTATCGGCGTGCGATCCGCACAATTACGTTCTGAGGCGTCAAGAGGCATTCAGACAGAGCGGAGCCGCATGTTGGGGCCGCGGCCCTGATATGCGTTGGTTCGGGCTGGTCGTTTCGCCAATAAAGTAGCATGCTTATTATCAGCATGCTTGATAGTTGAGCAGACCATGGAAGCGAACTCACCGACGCTGGGGTTCGTGCTGCATGACGTAGCGCGGCTCCTCAAAAAACGATTCGAGCAGCATGCACGCGGCTCGGGACTGACCCGGTCACAGTGGCAGGTGCTCGCTTATCTTGCGCGCAACGAGGGGATCAGCCAAAGCGGATTGGCTGACCTGCTGGAGATCGAGCCGATTACGCTAACTCGTATTGTGGATAAGCTTGAGGCGACGGGCCTGATCGCTCGGCACCCCCATCCCTCTGACCGACGGGTCTGGCTACTCCATGTGACTTCTGCTGCATACCCCAAGCTGACCCAGGTTCGGCGACTTGGCGATATTACGCGCGGTGAGGCTCTGGCAGGTGTCTCCGAGGCCGACAGGATGCACTTGCTGGAGCTGTTACAGGTGATGAGAGAGAACTTGGTTCAGGCCTGTGAAGCCCCCGCAACCAAACAGAAAGGGGGGGCCCGTGCCTAGTCAGGGCAAGACCCATGCGCCGGAAGGCGTCGGGTCTGAGTTGAATCCCGAGTCCGCTCGCGGCGAAGACGGGCGCCGACTACACGTCCTCGGGGGATTGGCGCTCGACTCGCGCTCCGATCCGGACAGGATGAATAATCAGTTGGTGCAGAATGGCGGTTCTCTCGATTCGAAAGCTTCCGGCATGGCGCCCAGACGACCGTGGGTTCGGCGGGCGATGTTCGCGCTTCTGCCGATCGCGCTCATCGCCGGGGCATATTGGTATGTGACGGGAGGTCAGGTCGTCTCTATCGATGATGCCTATGTCGAAGCCGACAAGGTCGGCGTTTCGACGGACGTCGCCGGAATCGTTAAGGACGTCGACGTCACTGAAAACCAGCACGTTGAAACCGGACAGGTCCTGTACCGGCTTGACGATCCGGCATTCCAGTATGCCCTGAACCGCGCTGAGGCACAGGTCGGGACGGTTCGCGACAGCCTGAATGCGCTGAAGGCGAACTATCAGGACATGAAGTCGCAGATCCAGGAGGCGCAGGATAACGTCGACTATTACACCACCGAGTTCAACCGACAACGTGGTCTTCTGGAGGCTCATGTCGCCTCGCAGTCGGCTTTCGAGGCCGCGCGCCGAAACTTGCAGAACGCCCAGCAGAAGCTCGTATCCCTGAGTCATCAACTCGCGGGCATAGCCGCCAGCCTGGACGGCGATCCCACTGGCCCTGTGGAGAAAAATCCACGCCACCTGGAGGCTGTAGCTCAGCGCGACGAAGCTGCGCGGCAACTGGCGCACACGGTCGTCAAGGCGCCGTTCTCCGGGATCGTGACCAACGTGTCATCGATCGCGCCAGGAAAATATCTCCAGGCGTCGGCAACAGCGTTTTATCTTGTTTCGACGGATCACGTATGGATCGTCGCCAATCCGAAAGAGACCGAGTTGACCAACGTCCGCGCTGGGCAGCCGGCTACAGTAACGGTCGACACCTATCCGGACCGCCAGTGGAAAGGAGCCGTAGAAAGCATCAGTCCAGCTGCCGCGCAGGAGTTCTCGCTGCTTCCAGCGCAAAACACCAGTGGCAACTGGGTCAAGGTGGTGCAACGCGTCCCCATGCGCGTGCGGGTCGACACCAGCGACAAGAATATGCCGCCGCTGCGCGCCGGGATGAGCGTCGAGGTCGAAGTCGATACCGACAAAGCCCGGGGCTTGCCGCATTTTCTCACTGCGCTGTTTGGTGGTTCCGGACGGGAAGGATAACGGCATTGGCCTCTGCGATTGACAGCCGGACCCGGACGGCCATCACGGTCTGCGTGATCCTTGCCACCCTCATGCAGGCGCTTGATACGACGATCGCCAATGTCGCACTGCCATATATGCAGGGAAGCGTGTCTGCAAGCCAGGATGAGATCGCCTGGGTGCTCACCTCCTATATCGTGGCGGCGGCGATCATGACGCCGCCAACCGGGTATCTGACTGGGCGGTTTGGGTTGAAGCGCATTCTTCTCATTTCGGTCGCGGGTTTCACCGGAGCCTCCGTGCTGTGCGGCCTGGCGCAGACGCTGCTGCAACTCGTTCTGTTTCGCGTCATGCAAGGCCTGTTTGGCGCGGCTCTCGTACCGCTGTCGCAAACGGTGCTGATGAACATCAATCCTCGGGAACGACAGGGATCGGCCACCGCCATTTGGGGTGTTGCCGTGATGGCAGGTCCAGTGCTCGGCCCGGTGCTCGGCGGCTGGCTGACCGAGGCTTACAGTTGGCGCTATGTTTTCTACATCAACGTACCGATCGGGACTTTGGCTTTCGTCGGGATGACGACCTTCCTATCCGAGACCGGGCGGAACGCTGCCGCGAAGTTGGACTGGTTCGGCTTTGGCACGCTGAGCGTGGCCATTGCCGCCATGCAAATCATGCTGGACCGCGGCGAGGAACTCGATTGGTTCAGTTCCGGCGAAATAGTGATCGAGGCCATCATCACCGCTGCTGCGTTCTACCTGTTTCTTGTCCACACCTTCACGACCGACCAGCCTTTCGTGAACACATCCCTGTTCAAGGATCGTAACTTCGCGGCCGGTGTTCTATTCGTGTCGATCGTCGGGCTCACCTACTACGCATCGCTGGCACTGCAACCGCCCTATCTGCAGAACCTCATGGACTATCCGATTGTCACCGCGGGGCTTGTACTCGGCCCCCGCGGCATCGGGACGATGGGCTGCATGCTGGTTGTCGGGAAGCTGATCGGGCGGGTCGATACGCGAATCCTGCTTGTCACGGGGCTCTGTCTGACGGCGTGGTCATTTGACGCGATGACGCGATGGACTCCGGCTGTGTCACAGACGGTCATCATCGTTGTCAGCATCGTCCAAGGTGTCGGGCTCGGCTTTCTCTTCGTTCCACTGAGCGTCATCACGTTGTCGACATTGCGGCCCGAACAGCGGGCCGAAGGGGCTGGCCTTTACAGCCTATCGCGCAATATCGGTTCGAGCGTCGGCATCTCGGTGGTGAACACGCTGCTGACACAGAACACACAGCTAAACCACGCGGAGATCGCTCGATATGTCACACCGGTAAATCGGGCTTTCGAGGACGCATCGATTGTGCGGTTTTGGGATCCGTTAACGGCGGCCGGCCGCGCCGCCCTGGATGCGGTGATTACGCAGCAGGCCCAGATCATCGCATATATCGACGATTACAAGCTGCTGATGATCGCAACGCTCGCGGCGATCCCGCTGCTCGTCGTCTTTGCGAAACCATCAAGCAGGAGAGCTGCTGATTCCGTACACGCTGCAATGGAATGACGATGTTGACGTTGAAGCACCCGATCTGGTTGCGGCGAAATATGCGTTTGGAGTTGCGGATTCTCGCCGGCCTGCTGGGAATGACGGTCGCCGGCTGCGCGGTCGGACCTGACTTCAAGGCTCCGGAAGCGCCGCTGTTGAGCCGCTACACAAGTCCCGGAGAGATCGGGCCGCGGAAGCGTCTAGTTGACCATGGGGAGCCGGCGACACAGACGGTCGTGGTGGGAGAAAGGGTTTCCGCGGACTGGTGGAAGCTGTTTCGGTCACGAGATCTCAATCGTGTTGTTGAAGAGGCGATTGCAAGCAGTCCCACGCTCGACAGTGCAGAGGCGAAGCTCGCTCAGGCGCGCGAGGGGATTGCGGCGGCGAGGAGCGCGCTTTACCCGCAGATCGGGTTGAACGTCGGCGATCAGCAGGAAAAGGTCAGCGCCAATTCTTTTGGTCTGCCGCCCACTGTGTTTCCGCTGCCGCCGAACTTCAATCTGCTTCAGGTCGGACCGAGCGCGAGTTATACGCCGGACCTGTTTGGCGGAACCCACCGTCGCATCGAACAGCAGCTCGCACTGGCCGACTATCAGGCCGAGCAGCTCGACGCCGCCTATCTCGCTCTCACCGGCAATACGGTTTCGGAGGGGGTTCAGGTCGCAGCGGCCCGCGCGCAATTGAAGGCGGTCAATGATATACTCGACATCGACCGCCAGAACGTAGATCTCGTGCGAAGGGAGCGGCAACAGGGCGCGGTGCCCGACAGCGACGTCGTTGCCGCCGAGAGTCAGCTCGCGTCGGATGAGACGCAGCTCCCGGGCATCGAGCAGCAATTGAGCGTGGCGAACCATGCCCTCGCTGTCCTGATCGGCCGCGCTCCAGGAAGCTGGTCGCCTCCGGCCTTCGATCTTGCGGCGCTGAGCCTGCCGCACCGTCTGCCAATCGTTGTTCCCTCGGAGCTTGTACATCAGCGCCCAGACATACGTGCCGCCGAAGCGCAGCTCCATGCTAATTGCGCCCAGATCGGGATCGCCACGGCACAACTCTACCCCTCTGTCACGCTCTCGGCCGCTGTCAGTCCGACATCGTTGAACGGAAGCAATCTGTTCAACCCGTCGGGTCTTGTCTGGAGCATCGCGGCGGGTTTAGCCCAGCCAGTCTTTGACGGCGGCATGCGAGAAGCGGAACGTCGCGCCGCGCTGGAGGCCTTCAAGGCGTCGGCAGCGGACTACAAGCAGACCGTGTTGCGGGCGTTTGAACAGGTTGCGGACATCCTGCAGGCTCTTGCCCACGATGAAAAGTTGTTGGCCGCCCAGAACCGCGCTCTGGCTTCAGCATCCGAAGCGGTCCGCCTCCAGCGCATCAACTATGCAAACGGCGGCACCGGCATCCTCAATCTGCTTGACGCTCAACGGCAGTATCAGCAGGCCCAACTCGGCTACATCCGGACGAAGGCGCAACATTATCAGGACACGATTCAGTTGCTGGTGGCCATGGGCGGCGGATGGTGGGGTGCAAAGCTCGCGACGAGAGAAGATGGGAAGACGTCGGTCCCGAACTGAAGCAAGCGGAGGCTGATCAAGCGGCACGACGGCGAGCCGAAGCCGGAGCGGCCGAAAGATCCCAACCTGAAGAGCTGGTCCGCCCACCTGATCGGCGGCAAGAAAGATGTAGCTGCTCGGGTTCGTAGTCTCTCGATTCATACGGCTCCCATTCGTCCGGCCGTTGCCATGGCATAACGACCAGTGGGCGAAAAGCTTCGGATTCGCTCGGCGGAACCGATCGAACCAATCTCTTGCGCCCTTGGTCTGATCGCGCAACCGCTTGAACTTGCGGCGTGCCCATTTGATGACATAGGCAAACGATGTGGCGGAAAGGCGAGATGCGGATCTTCACGCATCGCTTCCAGCCTGCTGCAAGTCCCAAGGCGCTGGCGCGCATCAGCCGAGAGATTCGAGGCTGGGCGTTTACAAACGCAGCGACAAGTCTCTGACTGAACGGGCCAAGATGTACAATCCGTGCATTCGCGGCTGGATCACCTACTACAGCCATTTCCGCAAGATGCAACCGCGTCCAACTCTCGAGGGCTGAGCGAACCTGCCGTGATCGAGGCCGCAGTCGTGGTGTTCAGCCTCCTGAAGCACTCGTGCTTCAGTTTTGAGAAGAGGGGCCGCTTGCAGGCCACAGAGATGAGCGACACTTAGACCGTACGGGAAAAGGCCCCCGACCCCACGCTAGCTTCCGGTGATCGATCGCTATACTGAAGAGTCCATCAAAGACACTGGCCGAACGAAGACGCAGGTGCTGGCTGCAATCAAATGCTACGATATCGCGAACTAACGGTGCTCGACCGTTTGCATTGGCCAATCAACTCGTGTCGAAGGTCACACCACAGACCTGACTGGCAGTTCCGTTTCAGGTCGCAGAACGAATGGCGCAACAACATGACCTGAGGCGCACGCTCGTGCCGGATTCTTGGAGCTCCATTAAACGCGGGCGGGCGGCCCTGTGTGCGCCGCGCTGATCGCTGGCAAGCAGCACGTTTAGTAGCGTCCTTGAATAGCGGCAAATTGCCGAGCAATAGAAGCTGCTTCTTTGAGGCTCGGGCATCCCTTGGGATTCTGCCCGTGTTTGCACTTTGATTCGGATTCGCCGTCGTTGACTCGCACCTCGTATCCTCGCCGCGTTGCCAGCAGGCCACATTCGTGGCAAGTGAAGGGAGTTCCGGTGTCTTCGCTCATCATTACCCCGTGGCATTTCCCCTATGGCGCCCGGTTTGACTGTGCCAGCCGCTTAATGAGAGCGCAGGGAGCATCGTGCGCCAGACTATGAACGTCGCAAGCTTGGTTTTTTGACGGAGCACCAAGCTCAATGCATTGAGATAAATCAACCGTTCGCAAAGCTCCGCGTCGGTGATCCGGTGACGATCACCTTTGATCATGGCGGCGCGCGTATCACTCGATACTGTCAATATGGGAGCACTGGCTTGGCTATTCTTTCCGGAACGCCGATTTGGACGGAGCCAAATGAAAAAAGCGCTGTAACGATCGCGGTTCGGCGACGGCGCCCACAAAATGGCCCCAACTGGCACATGAGGAAAGCCATTGGGGCCGCTCTCGTAGGTGGGCCGTTCGAAGGAAACGTGAGAGCTCTAAAAGGTTGCCAGGTGCACGGGAAGAGCTTTGACGTCAAAATGGGGTGCGGCCCGGAACGATGGCAGGGGTCGTCGAGCTTTCGGGTTCGGTCATCGAAAGCCCGCAGGGCTTGCATTCGAACGCGTATAAGTCCTCGGTGAAGGCGCGGCCGATGATCTGAAAGGTCATCGGTCTGCCGCATACGGGGCAGGCAACTTCGTTGCTGGGTATGAAATCTTCACTCATTTGTGGTTTATGCACTCGATCTCGGCGTGGAACCTTGACGCGGATCAAACATCGGCAAAAAAGGCGGCCGCCCGCGCTTCGCCTGTGGCCGCCGTAGTACACGAGTCCTTTGCTTTCCCGTAAGACATGGTGATGGGAAGCGGCGCGCTGTCGCACCGACTCGATAAAAAGGGGCCGTGTTTATTAACGGCTAGCTTGACCCGATGTGTCCCGACAAGCTGGTCAGTGACCAGGCTGCGCTGACGCGGCATTCGACCGTGCAGATAAATGAACTTGGCGTGCGATCGTCTGCTGCCATGAGGTGAAAACTCTTGCACCCCCAAGCTTGCTCGCGTTATGCGGATGCGGGCAACGCGGCATCGAGACGGCGCGGATCAAGCTCGATTGCGTGCTCCTCCAGGTGCGAGAATTCGAAGGTCGTGGCAACCTGTTGACGACCCAGTCCCGAACTCTCAGTCATCGGATATATCGTCCCCCGCGGCTTTTACGGGTCACACGGAGGCGTGCGCCGAGCCGGCACGAACCCGAAGATGCTCCGCAGCGGCGTCCTCAAAGGGCTGATCGCGCGGCAGCACGATCGCGGCTGAGCGGACCTTCTGGTGCTCCGGGTCAACCCCTGGCGGGACGGCGCCCTTTTCCACCAGCGCTTTGGCCGCACGCAACAGGCGATGGCGCGCCATGATGATGCCGTTGTCAGTGGACACCAGATTTTCCTTCGTGCGGTCGACGATCGGTCCCATGCTCTCCTGCAGCGACGCGTCCTGCATGGCGATGCCGTCGACGCCCGAGTAGGTGGCACCGGCCCGCTGCGCGGCCCGGTCCATCAGATAGTCGTTGTCCTTGTTGGCAAGCGGGCGATAAGTGCCCGGCACATATTTCACGTGCACGCCCTTGCCATCAACCATCGCGGCGCGCTCGGCCTCTGTTATGGCGCGGTCCGGCCGGTAGTCGTAGCTCCATGCCCAACAATTCTCGTCGTCGACGGGAATCCAGAAATGGCCGTGCACCGTGTGGCCGCCGCGCGGGGCAATCATTGTGAAGGACGGCAGCACGTACTGGGTGATGCGCCAGTAATACTGGCCTTTCTCGGCGTTGCGACGCGCCCCGATATACAGGCCGCCCGCGCTTTCAACGACTTCGAACACGGGCTTCATGTCGCCTAGGTTGTATTCATTTCCCTTGGCGCCCTTGAACAACGGGTCGGACACCACATTGGCGCTATGGAGCCATGAGACGTGGCTCGAATCGATGCCGCCTTCCATGGCCTGCAGCCAGTTACACTCCTGCAGGCGCTTCGAGACGAAGCGCTGGGCAGCCGGCACCTGCGAGAATTCCCACTGCGGTAGCGGCGGCGCCCGGTCGGGCGGTCCCATATAGGTCCAGAGCACACCGCCCTGCTCGATAAGCGGATAGGATTTGAGCTTGATGCGTTGGGCGAAGCCACTTGCAACCGGCTCCGACGGCACTTCAACGCACTGTCCAGTGACGTCGAATTTCCAACCATGATACGGACAGCGCAACCCGCATTCCTCGTTGCGGCCGAACCAAAGCGAGGCGCCGCGGTGGGCGCAGAATTCATCGATGAGCCCGTAGCGACCCCGGCTGTCGCGAAATGCCACGAGACGCTCCGATAACAGCTTCACCGGCACCGGCGGGCAGTCGTTCCCCGGCAATTCTTCAGTCAGCAGTGCCGGCGTCCAGTAGCAGCGAAACAGTTGTCCCATTGGGGTAGACGGGCCGATGCGCGTGATGAATTCGTTCTGCTCTTTTCTCAACATCTGCTCTTCCAGAGAACGGCGCGGTGTGGTGTGGCGGAATCATGAGCATTCGGCAAACTGGGTGTTTGAGACAGATCAAACTTCCACCCGCAGCGTGCGATTGTTCTCCAGAAGCTTGACTTAGATCAAGGATGGGAGTCCCGAGAGCGGCCATAGTTTTCCTGTCATAAGGAAGGCAATCATGTCACTCGAAAGCGTGTTTTTTGTCACCGCGGTTACCGTCGCGTTTATCGGGTTTGCCATGGTTTTGTGGTGGGCCGAGCGCCAAACGCGTGATCTGCACGGGCAGCCTCAGTAGGGTAGCGCATTCCTGCGGCCGAGCGTGGGCCCGTTGTGTTGCTCGGAATGTCACTCGCTGTCGGCAGTCGGTCTTTGAGGTAAGCGACCCTACCAATGCCGCCGCCCGTGCCGATGTTCGTCACTGTTGGGACTAATGGACAAGGACAAAAAAGAGAGTTGATCCCGGAATGAGTGCTTCCACCTCATGGAAAGGCCTTCAATCGGCTTGACATCGACCGCCGCGGCTAGCTTGAGCGCAACGAGGTGCCGCAAATGACCAACCCAAGGGGTCACTATTGGGGTCAACCCTCCGCCAAGAAACGAATGATGACGCCTGCATTGGCGCCCTTAGCTGATTCGGGCTTGCCCCGTGGGGGGAACACTAGCTTTGCGGCCCGGACAATCTCAAGGTTGCGTTCGCGAAGTGACTTCCCTTCTTTTTCCACCGCACCAGCCCCGCCGCGAGCATTCGCTCCCTCCCAATACCGCGCATCTAAACTGCCTTGATCCTGATCAAGGCGATCAAATTGGTTGAGGATAAAGCTATGTAGTATCTAGCGTTGCCCGCGTACGAGCATTGAGAGGAGGAATTAATGGAAGGGCTGTCACTTTGGTTATCGCAAACCAGTGTGAACGCATTTTTGCGGGAGCAGCTCGGATTTCTTGCCGCTCTCCAGGCACTTCACATCATGGCCGTGGCGAT
>JASHRR010000524.1 GCA_030037185.1 Xanthobacteraceae bacterium
AACCGGCGGATGTAATTGCATTCACTGTGTCCCGATCGTCGCGATGGATGGAATCTGGCTTTCGCGTAATGGCATCGCGGCTCGCACCCTGGCGCCCGGGTGCCGATACGCTATCGTGTTTGAGTTGTGGGAGCAGTTGACTGATGGGCAGTGGAAGCCTCCAACCAGAGCAAGGCGAGGTCGTAGGATGCAGGCCAACCGTCGCGATGTTTTTACGGCTGCGTGCGTGCTTGGCGTTGATGCGGCACTGCGTGAAGCCATTGCGCCGGCAACGGCGGAGCCGGCGGACGAGCGGCCCAAGGAGGGGGATTATCTGGTCGCCGTCGACGCCGCTACTCCGGCGGGCCTCTCGCCGCGTGACATTGCTGCGCCTCAGCTCATCGCCTGGCCGATGGAGCCGGCCACCAGGCTCATCCGTAACGGGTCTCGGCTCAACAAAGTGCTTCTGGTTCGACTCGATCCCGCAACGCTCGTCGGAGCCACGCGGGAGCGTGCGGCCGGCGGCGTGGTCGGGTATTCGGCGATTTGCCCTCATGCAGGCTGCGAGGTGAGCGGCTGGATAGACGATCAGAAGGCCCTCGAATGCCCTTGTCACAATTCGAGGTACAATCCGCGTGACGGAGCCGCAATTATCGACGGTCCGACGAGGCGCGGTTTGGCGGCGCTTCCGCTGAAAATCGTCGATGACAAGCTTGTCGTCGCGAAACCCTTTATCGGGCGGCTCGGCATCGCGCCCGCGTGACGCGCCATCAGCAGTTGCGTTCGATCAGGCCCTTCAATTCGCCGGATAGCCATGCCAAAGTGAAAAAGGGGCTGCCGAAGACAATTCCGCGGCCTGTTTCAAGAACCGCTCATGCAAACCCGCTCGACGGGCCCGCTGCCCACTTCGGCTTGCGGGGGAGATAGGCGCCCGCACAGGACGGCAAGGAGGGCACAACCATGTTCGAAACCACAAGATTCATTCAGGGCTTATGCGTCGCGGCCGCGATCGCCGCGCCGGGCATCAGCGCGACGTCCGCGCAGGAGACCATCGCGCCCGCGTCCCCAGCGCCGGCGCCGCCGACGCCCGAAGTCCTCCGAAATTATACGCCGGTTACGGCCGCGCGCCTGCGTCAGCCGGAGGATGCCAACTGGTTGTTGTTCCGCCGCACCTATGACGGCTGGGGCTATAGTCCGCTTGATCAGATCACGCCTGCGACTGTCAGCCGGCTCGAACTTGTCTGGAGTTTCGCGACCGGCCAGGTAGAGGGCCATCAAGCGCCGCCAATCGTCAACAACGGCGTGATGTTTGTGGCGACGCCCGGCAATCAGGTCATCGCTATTGACGCGAAGACCGGCAATCTGCTGTGGCGCTACAAGCGGCCGCTGCCTGAGGATTTGACGAACCTGCATCCGACCAGCCGCGGCGTCGGGCTCTACGGCGACAAGGTGTTTTTCGCGTCAGCCGATGCGATCCTCGTCGCGCTCGATGCGAAGACCGGCAAGGAAGTGTGGACGGCGAAAGTTGCTGAATACAAAAACGGCTACTACACCTCGATCATGCCGCTCGTCGCCAACGGCAAGGTCATGATGGGGACATCGGGGGGCGAGCTGGGAATCCGCGGTTTCGTCGCCGCCTATGATCCGGAAACCGGCAAAGAAGCGTGGCGGACCTTCACGGTTCCGGAGCCGGGCCAGCCCGGCAGCGAAACGTGGCCGCCGGGCGATCAGTGGAAAACCGGCGGCGGTTCGATCTGGGTGCCCGGCACCTATGATCCGGAAACCAATCTTGCTTTCTGGGGCACCGGGAACGGCGGCCCATGGATGGGGGATCAGCGTCCGGGCGACAATCTCTACACCTCGTCAACGCTGGCACTCGACGCCAACAGCGGACAGATCAAGGGATACTTCCAGTATCACCAGAATGACTCCTGGGATTGGGATGAGGTCTCCCCGCCTATCCTCGTCGACTACAACTTCAACACCAGGACCGTGAAGGGGCTGGTCGATGTCGCGCGCGACGGTTATCTTTGGCAGCTTGAGCGCACTAGCGCAAAGATCAACTTCGTCACGGCGCAGAACTTCGTCAGTCACAACGTGTTCAAGGGCGTCGAACCCAATACGGGCCGTCCGATCGTCGATCCCGCTCACAAGCCTGGCACCAACAAGCTCGTAACGTTCTGTCCGAGCCTGTGGGGCGGCAAAGACTGGCCGCCGGCCGCCTACAGCCCGAAAACGCGGTTGATCTACATCCCGGCGAACGAGAACCTCTGCAGCGAGCTCAATGCCGAGACACCGAAATACGTGGCGGGCGAGCGCTACACCGGCGTCACCACCAACGTGCTGCGCATCCGTGCAGGCGCCGATCATATCGGCGAGTTGCAGGCTTGGAATCTCGACACCCGCAAGCGGGCGTGGACCACTAATCTGCCGACGGAGAACTGGGGCCCGGTGCTTGCGACAGGCGGCGGCGTGTTGTTCTCGGGCGGCACCGCAGATCGTCTGTTCCGAGCATTCGACGCCGAGACCGGCAAGATTCTTTGGCAGTACCCGACCCTATCGGGCGTCAATGGCGTGCCGGTATCGTTTGCGGTCGACGGCAAACAATACATCGCGGTTCAATCGGGCTGGGGCGTGGACGCCGCCCGCATGCAGAGAGTGCTGAACCTGCTATTTCCCGGAAAATATCCTGACGTGCCTCCGGGCGGCGCGGTCTATGTCTTTGCTGTGAAGTAGCCGCAGCCTGGGCTGGGCATTCCCTGCCCCGAGGAACGCGGCGTCTCGCCTAAGGGCATAAGGGCGGCTCTTGTGGTCGCCCATCGAAGAGCGAGCGGGCGCCCGCGCTCCCAGGTCACTGTGATCCTTCGAGGCCAAGCTTCTTGACCGCGACGGCCTCGGTTCCGATCATGGTCGCGGCGCCCGGGCGATTATCCACCACGAGTGATCCAACGACTTCGACAGTTCGTCGGCATAAAGGCGCACGACCGTGTCCATGCCGGTGCCCGCCGCAAGCGGTACGACAATCGTGATAGGCCGGGTCGGATAGGATTGCGCAGCTGCCGGCGTCGGCGCATGCAGCGCCACGAAGGCGAGCGCAGCGACGATGCAACGTCTGCCAATCTGCAGCATGTTTCCTCCTAATCAGCTGTTGTCTTGTCGACTGCGTTCGGACCAGAGACACCGGAGACTCTCGCCGTCAGTTCGATTTCCTGCAACCTTGCAGAAGCGCTTGCTCCCCCACAGCCGGCTCATCGGGGCCGAACCCCTAGGCGCGAACAGGCTTCTCGAGTCACGACCTGGCGGCTCTGGACCCCTCACCGTGCAACGCATCGCACTTTGACCTATCGAGGCTTCCTCGCCTCCGGTCCGAGGAAACTCGTAAGATATTCGAGAATCTGCGCTCGTTCCGCTGCCGATACTTGCAGGCCGTATCCCGTCATTTCTTCGATGGTCCCGTTCCAGCCTTCGCGCGTTTGCCCGGCGGCGTCGAACACCATGTCCAGGTCGTGACAGGAACCGCATGCGCGCATAACGACCTCTTTATTTGGTCCGGCCGGCAGCTCCACCGCACTCGCGCCGACGGACAGAAAGCCCGCGCCGATCATGCCGAACATCACTTTCCCTTTACGCATTCCGATAAGTCTCCAATGATGAGGATGCTGACAAAAATGCCACGGCAGGGCCAGCTTCGTCATT
The DNA here is from genome assembly GCA_030037185.1 of Xanthobacteraceae bacterium. The sequence continues at coordinate 3,676 of JASHRR010000524.1, forward strand.
AACTATTGCGTCGTTCAACAGAGTTGGCCGCGCGCGGCCCCGGTCGTGGCAGGCTTGTCGGCGGCCACGTCGATGTTCTGCGCCACTCCTTACCCTCAGTGCTCGCGATCCTTGGCTCGCCCCCGTTTAGGCCCGTCCGCCGGCAAGGGCGACCACAACATTGCCCGCTAAGCGAAGCTTGCGGGGCCACAACAAGTAGCTCAGCCAGACGGGCAGGAGGCGAGAGGACAGTCTTCGGGACAAGCCTCCTGGCGACGATGCTGCACCATTCAAGGTGATCCTGATTCGCTTCAGGCGAGCGGGTAGCTTGTTAAGGGTCGCCCGCCGGCTGCCCCGTAACCCTCTAAATTTTGACTTTGAGCATAGCGCTCCTGCATGCAGACCTTGGAGGCGGAAGCTGAAGGTTTAACTTGGCAACGAGAACAGAACAAGAATCTACGGCCTTTCACGCCCGCCAGGAAAGACTCCTGAGGGAGGCGGCTTCGCAGCAATCTTAAAGTCACCGTCGACCAGGCCGTCGCTCAAACGAGACCGGCTACGTTGCGACGAGACAGCAGACCTTAAGGTGCTTCCTTAAGCCCCCGGCTCTGAAAAATCCCATTCCTCAGGGGAGACGCATTCGCAAGAGTGCGCGTCCCAGAGCCGATGACGGCAAGCGGCGTCCTGCGGCCATTGCGTTTCTGGCTTGTGGCGACCCTTCCAGACAGATGCAGGAGCAATGGTCGCCTGGGTGCGACGCCACATCGGCGTGACAGGCACGGAAAATGCTTCCAATCTGAACGTTAAGAAATCCAACGAGAGGGGATTTAACAATGGCTAATGATTTGAATGACCAGGGCAGTTCCCAGGAGTTCTGGTACAGCGGCAAGGTGACCCGTCGCCGCCTCATTGGTTGGGGTGCCGGCGTACTGGGTGCAGCGATATTGGTGCCCGCCCCGTGGCGAGCCGCTTTCGGCCAGGCCAAGCCGTACAAGATCGGCACGATACAGCCGCTTTCCGGTACAGGGGCGGTGGGCGGCAAAACCGCGCTCGTCGGCGTGCAGATGGCCGCCGACCGGATCAATAATTCCGGCGGCATCAATGGCCGCCCGATCGAGCTTGTCGTCGCTGACGACGAGTCGAAACCCGACGTTGGCCGCCGCAAGGCGGAAAAGCTGGTGGAGGAGGACAAAATCGACGTGCAGGTCGGCGGCTTCCTCTCCAACATATGCCTCGCTTGCATGCCGGTCTGGGACGAAGCCCGCATCGTCAACATCATCAGCGTGTGCCTTGACACCACGCTGACCACGACCAAATGCAATCGCTACAGCTTCCGGCCGTCGGACTATGCGCCGGCGCAGGCCGTGGCATTCGCTCCCTATCTCGTCAACAAGATGGGCAAGAAATGGCACATTGTTTTCGCCGACTATGCGTGGGGCCAGTCGACGCGTGATGCCTATGTGGCCCAGATCAGGAAAGCAGGCGGCGAGATCGTCGGCACGACGGGCATTCCGCTTGGCACTGCCGATATGACGCCCTTCCTCTCCAAGATCAGCGGCAACTTTGATGGTCTCCTGGGCGTCTTCGCGACCGACGGCGTCACTGTCGGCAACCAGGTCTTCGATCTCGGTCTGACCAGGAAGTACAAGTGGGCCGGGGATGGGGCCATCGCCGAATCCACCAATTTGCCGGCGCTCGGCAGCAAGATCGAGGGCTTCGTCGGCATCAATCGCTACCTTCCGGTACTCCAAGGTCCGCTCGACACGCCGGCGCACAGGAAGTTCCTGCAAGAGGCAAGCGCCCGCCTCAAGAAAATCGATCCCACCGGCCCGCTGCCCGACCGCTACGTGCAGTCGAATTATGAGTCGATGAATGCCGTAAAGCTCGGCATGGAGAAATCGGGCTTCCGCGGCCGCGCGGACTCGATGAAGCTCATTGAGGCGCTTGAAGGTCTTGAGATGAAGGAAGGCGACGACTTCCCGCAGGGCGACAAGGTGCTTCGCAAGGAGGATCATCAGGCGTTCGTGCGTGAGTTCATCTTCGAGATCAGGGACGGCAAGCATCGTATCCTGGAGACGGTCGAGAAGGAAAAGACGTTGTTCCCGCCGGCCTGCAAATTCGGCGCTGCCTAGGGGGCGGTTACGCAGCCTGCATCTGTCGCCG
>JASHRR010000525.1 GCA_030037185.1 Xanthobacteraceae bacterium
GTCGAGGAAGCCGTCAAGCAGGGCGTCAAGGTGAGCATCGTGATCTACGACCAGTTCGGCGAACCGGTCTACATGTACCGCATGGACGGCCAGGCGAAGGTCGCCATCGACACCGCGATGATGAAGGCCCACACTGTCGTCAACACGCGCCAGCCCAGCAAGGCGACGATGAACCAGGTGCTGTCGGGCCGCTCCTCGGAGCTCCGGCAATATTCATTCGGCAATTTCGCCAATTCGGGGGGCTTGCCGATCATCATCAACGGCAATCAGATGATCGGCGCCATCGGTGTCGGCGGCTCGGCGCCCAATCCGCCGGCATGGAGCGACGAGATCTGCGCTTGGCGCGCCATGACCAAGGTGCTCGGCCCGCAGCCCGCGCTGCTGCCCGACATCCAACGCACCGCAGCGCCGGCGACTCGATAGGTTTTTAAACGTGGGGATGGCTCAGCCATCCCGGCCGGACCTGCCATCGCTCCGGCCCAGCGCCGGACCGGTGGGCCAGCTCAATGATGAAGCCCATCACGGCTTTCTGCGCGGCGCGCCCTCGAGGGCTGCTAACGCTCAACCCATCCTGAGCCGCCGCGATTTGAAGATGAGGGACAGCCGGTCATGAATGCACGGAAATCGGCGGCAATAAAATTGTCCGTTGTCACATTGGTCCTGGCGATTGCCGGATTTGCCAACAAGTCGGCTGCGCAGGAGACTCAAAAGCTGTTCATCGAAGGCGATATCGTGCGCGGCAACACGCCCGCTGGGATAACCGGTCCCGTCTGCGTGCTCGCCAATCAGTTCAAGCGCAGGGAGAACGTGGTCTTCCGCATCCGCGTGCGCAGCGCCGCCGGCGAGCCACTCGACGACAAGAATATCAAGGCCATTACGGTCGAGCTGTCCGACGGCCAGAAGTTCCAAGCCACATACCGCAGCCGCCCGCCTGCCGGCGTGCGCTCGGCGTTCGGCCTCACCGAACCCACGGACTACTTCTGGTCAGCGGCCTGGCTGATCCCGCCGGACTACCCCACTGGCTCCTTGAGTTACCGGGTGGTCGCCAGCGACACGCACGGCAACACGCAAAGCTGGACGCCTTTCAAGGACCCGAGATCACTACCCATGGTGATGCCGGGCGAAGTGGAATACGTCAAGTGAACCCGACCCGCTCTTCGAGAGCACGCCGCCAGCCGCCGCCTTCCGGCGACGGCTTTTGCCCAAACCGCTGGGCGGTGGGTTACCAGGGTAAGCCGGGGACACTCGGGGACAATGGCCCCGAGCTGCGTTGCAGACGGGTTCACCGCCCTGGGGTATTTAAGCTCCAGCCTCTGAAGGCAAGGCAATAGAGTTCGGGCCGGCACGAAACGGGTCTTGCTCAAACGCTCCTCTGCAACATTAGGGGTGACGCATCACTTCGGGGGCTTCACTTAAGCCGTTACGGGGCACCTTCTGGGCGCGTCGGCGCGGAGGGCGGGTCGGTTCTGGCCCCAAGTTCCAAACCGGATTCCGCCGGCAGTCGCCATCGGGAGCTTTTGATGCCGCCAGCAAAATTCACCCGGCAGGACCTTCGCGAGGCCGCCAAGAACTACAAGAACTGGGGCAAATGGGGGCCGCACGACGAGATCGGCACTCTGAACTACGTGCGCCCTGAGGATATCGTCGCGGCGGCTCAGTTGGTGCGCAAAGGCAAGGTGATCTCGCTCGCGCTCAACTTCGACCAGTTCGGACCGCAGGGCGGCAAGACCAAGTATCCGCCCATGGGTCGCATCAATCCGCTGCACCTCATGCTGCGCACCGGCACCGATGCCTATTGCGGTGTGCTGGACAAGCGCGGCATCCGCGCTTCGGACGATGTGGTGGTGATGCCGCTGCAATCCGGCACCCAATGGGATGGGCTCGGTCACGTCTTCTACGAAGACTACATGTGGAACGGCTACGACTGTCGCGAGGTGTCGAGCGCCGGCGCGGCGAAGTGCGGCATCGAGAAGACCAAGAACCGCATGGTCGGCCGCGGTATCTTTCTCGACGTGCCGCTTGCCCTGGGCAAGGAGGAATTGGATGACGGGTACGCGATCACGTCAGAGGACCTGGAAAAGACGGCGGCCGCGCAGCGCGTCAAAATCAAGCGCGGCGACTTCGTGATCGTGCGCACCGGCCAGATGGAACGCTGCCAGCGCCTCGGAAGCTGGGACGGCTATCCGGGCGGCGATGCGCCGGGATTTTCGTTCGAGACGCTGGAATGGATCCACAAGAGCGAGATCGCCGCCATCGCAAGCGACACCTGGGGTTGCGAAGTGCGGCCTAACGAGTCCGAGGAAGGGATCAATCAGCCCTGGCATTGGATCACCATCCCGATCATGGGAATCACCATGGGGGAAATCTTCCAGGTTGCCGAGCTCGCCGCCGACTGCAGAGCCGACGGCGTGTATGAGTTCATGTTCGTGGCGCCTGCGATCCCGATCACTGGCGCCGTGGGCTCGCCGGTCAATCCGCTGGCGATCAAGTGAGGTGGGAGCGAGCATTCCCGATAGAGGACGGCAGCGGCGCAGCGCAGGCCGACTTTTGGCATTTCATCGGATCGTCGCCGCGCCTGACGATTTCCAGGGTCACACTTGCGGCCCGTGGTGTACTCGGGCCCGATGGCAACCGCATGGAGATTGTCCGGCGCCTCGCAGTGGCGACGCGGTTTCAACCCGATCTGCTCAAGACGGCCCGCTTGCCCGATCTTTCTGCGCCGAATTCAACCACGGAAACCCGCAATGAAATCTTGCCATCAATCGGTTGATTCGATCGGCGTACGGCAGCCGCGGCAACCCGGAGCGCGTTCTGGTACCTGCTACCGGCGTTGGCGGTGATCAGCTAAGAACCCTACGTCTTCGCGGCGGAAGGGTCGTGGCTCGGCGCGTTCATTTCGATGACTGCACCGCGACGACCGGCAACGCCGCAACCCGCCCTGAGGCTCCCGGTCAACTCATCGCCCGAAGGACCGACCATGCTTGGACACAACCGCAAGAAAATGCTCGGCGCCGAGTGCATGGCGAAGATGCTCAAGGGCTACGGCGTCACCCATGTGTTTCACGTCCCGGCGGTGCTGCGGCGGAGCTTCGTCGAGATGGAGCGCCACACCGACATCAAGCGGCTGCATGTGCACGGCGAGAAATCTGCCGCCTACATGGCTGACGGCTATGCGCGTGCCTCCGGCAAGCCCGGCGTCTGCATGGCACAGGTGATCGGCGCCCTCAACCTCGCGGCGGGCTTGCGCGACGCTTGGCTCGCCCACGCTCCGGTGATCGCCATGACGGGCGGGCGCGAGCCGGGCACCAAGTTCCGCAAGGCCTACCAGGAGGTCGACGACATGCCGGCGTTCGAGCCGGTGACAAAGTTCAATGCCACGGTGGACGACGTCGCGCGCTTTCCCGACATGCTGCGCCAGGCGTTCCGGGTCGCAGTGTCGGGCACGCCCGGCCCGGTGCACCTGCAGTTTCGCGGCAACGAGGGTCAAATCGATGCCGAGGAGGCCGAAATGGAGCCGCTTTGCGAGCCGCAATTCTCCCGCATCCCGCCGTTCCGACCCGAACCCGACCGGGCCAGCGTGCTCGCGGCACTCAACGCTCTTGAGGCCGCCGAGCGCCCCGTGATCGTAGCGGGCGGCGGCGTGCGCGCCTCGGGCGCGCAGGCCGATGTGGTGGCTGTTGCCGAAGCATTGCAAATCCCGGTCGCCACCTCGCTCAACGGGAAGGACACGATCCCCGGCACGCATCCACTTTCGGTCGGCGTGGTCGGCACCTATTCGCGCGAGAGCGCGAACCGCGTCGTCAACCGCGCCGATCTCGTCTGCTTCATCGGCAGCGAGACCGGAGGCATGGTCACCCATTTCTGGGCGGTTCCGCCGATCGGGACGCCGGCAATCCAGATCGACATCAATCCGGAGACGCTGGGGCGCAATTACCCCTTGGTTGTGGCTGTCAATGGGGACGCAAAGGTCGCGCTTGCCCGCCTGCTGGCGGCCGCCGATCGCGGCACCGCCGCGAGGCGCAAGCTTTGGATCGAAGAGACACGGCAGGTCTGCGGGGAGTGGCGGCACAAGTATCATTCCCTGCTCACCTCAAACGCAGTGCCGATTCGCCCCGAGCGGCTGTGCGCCGAGTTGACCCGGCACGTACCCGACAATGCCATCGTTGTGGTTGACACCGGCCATGCCGGCATGTGGATGGGCGGCATGTACGACCTCGCCGGTCCGCGCCAGAGCTACATGCGCAGCGCTGGCCATCTGGGCTGGGCCTTCCCGGCCGGGCTCGGGGCCAAATGCGCTTGCCCCGACCGGCCGGTGGTGACGTTCACGGGCGACGCCGGGTTCTGGTATCACATCGGCGAGGTCGAGACCGCGGTGCGCTGGCGGATCAACGCCGTCACCGTCGTCAATAACAACGGCAGCGGCAACCAGTCCAAGCGCGGCTTCGACCGCGTCTACGGTGGCACGCAGACCGAAGGCGGGCGCGCGCTGTGGACCTTCAACAAGACGAACTTCGCGCGCATCGCGGAGGACATTGGCGCGCTCGGCATCCGGGTTGAGAACGCCGATGCGTTCCCGGCGGCGCTTGCGCGGGCGCTCGCGGCCGACCGGCCGGCGGTCATTGACGTGGTGACGGATATCGATGCATTGGCGCCGCTCGCGGTGAGTTGAGGAAGAGCTGCACTGCCTCTGAGCACCCCCGCAAACCTCGCCTTTGCTCATGCAAGCGCTCGCCGCCCGCGGATTTAGCTAGCCGCGCACCGGAGTTAGAGATTTGCCCTCCCCAACCGGCCAATTTGGCAACCCGATCAGATTGCGCGGCATTTTCGACGTGGAGGCGCTCGCTCGGGTGGCGCGTGCGCTCAAACGACCCGGGAGGTGATAAGTTTCTCTCCGTCGCGGCACCATCGCGATCGGGCTGGATTGAAGCCCGATCGTTCCCGCAGCCGTTCAGGGTAGTGGCTGAAGGGTAACACCCTACGGCTTCACCCGCAGCACCGTCGGCCAATCCACCTCGTCCTCCTCCAGCACCCATTCCTCATCGAGGGCGGCAGCATGCCACTCCTGCCAGGCCGGCAACGCCATCACGGTCTGCATGTAGGCGCCTGACGCCGCGCCGACCTCGACTCCGTAGGTGCGAAAGCGCGACACCACCGGCGCATACATGGCGTCGACGACACTGAAGCGGCCGAACAGGAACGGCCCGCCGTGGCCGAAGCGAGCCCGGCAGTCGGACCACATGGCGTCGATGCGCGTCACGTTGGCGGCAGTCTCGGGGCTCAGCTCGAGCTTCTTGACCGGACGCCACATGTTCATCGGACACTGGCGGCGCAGTGGCGCGAAGCCCGCATGCATCTCGCTCGCGAGTGCGCGGGCGTGCGCGCGAACCGCTGCCTCGCTCGGCCACAGGCCGGCATCCGGAAATTTCTCCGCGACATATTCCAGGATGGCGAGCGATTCCCAAACGATCACGTCGCCGTCCTGAAGGATCGGAACCTTGCCGGCGGGCGAGAGCGCCAGGAATTTCTCCCGGCTCCCCGCGTAATAGATCGGGATCACGGTTTCATCGAACGGGATTGCGGCGACCTTCAGGGCAAGCCACGGGCGGAACGACCACGATGAGTAGTTCTTATTGCCGATGGTGAGGTGAAGAGTCATCAGGAGCCCTTCTTCGCGGCGTCCCGCATGTCGACTGGCCCGCCGGCCTCGCGCCAGGCACCGAACCCGCCGCCGATGTGGGCAACCCGCTGCAACCCCATGCGCTGCGCAGTTTGCGCCGCAAGCGCCGAACGCGCGCCGCCGGCGCAGAAGAAGACGAATTTCTTGTGCAATGCGAACACCGGCTTGTGATACTTGCTGGCCGGGTCGAGCCAGAATTCCAACATGCCACGCGGGCAATGGAACGCACCGGGAATGCGCCCCTCGCGGTCGAGTTCGCGGATGTCGCGCAAGTCAACGAATGTCACGTCGCCGGCACCGTGCAGCCCGATCGCATCCGCGACCGGCAGCGTCTCTATTTCACGCTCGGCCGCCGCCACCATCTCGGCCACATGCAGGGTGATGTCTGGCGCCATCGGAACCCTCCGTCGCGCCGCAATGTGGCAGACCAGCGGCGGCGGTCAAGTCCACTGTCGGGCAGGGTCAGCGTGCGGCGGTCGAGCCTGAGTTCGCCGACGAGCCACGGGAGCTCCGCGCTCTCTTCCAGCACGCGGTTGACGTCGATGCGATCTCGCTCGACGTCGGGTTGGTGAGTGCGAACGCGTTGAAGGCGGCCTTGAGCGCGTGCAGTTTCGGACGGCAGCGACGGTGCGGTCGATCAGCGGCAGGCCATCCAAGCTCCGCGCGCATCGGCCTGTCTAATCGCCGGGCCGCGAGCGCGGGATGGGCCCGGTCCTCCAAGCCGAATCGCCGCCGAGGTATCGTGCGCCGCAGCAGCCCGCCCTCACGCCCTGAGTTGCCGGCCCAGATGGCGGCCGAGATCTAGGGCGCCGGAAAGAGCTCCGAACTGCGCCCCGTGAGCCAGTAGACCAGAAGCCCAACCCACTCCCGCGCGGCCGTATCGGTGCGGCGTAATCCGCTTGCCACAGAGTCGAATGGAAGCCACAAATCGGCTGTCCCTGCGGTGCGGTAGTCGACCGGATAGGCCTCGATTGGGAATCCGGCCTTGCGGAATGCGCCGATCGACCGCGGCATATGATACGCGGAGGTGACGAGCAGCCACCGCTCCCCAGGTTTCGGCATCGCGAGCCGCCGCGAGAACTCCGCATTCTCGGCGGTACTGCGCGATTTGTCTTCGAGGATGAGCCGCTTTGCCGGCACGCCGAGGGTTTCCAGCAACGCGCCGGCAATGTGCGCCTCACTGCCGCCACGAGGCATCAGGCTCCCGTTGCCGCCGCTGTAAAGGATTCTGGCCGACGGATATCTGCGGGCGAGCTCCGGAATCACGGTTATTCGCTCCGCCGCTTCGTTAAGCTCGGAGGCGCGCCTTGCGGAAAGTTCCGGCTCGATCGCGCCGCCCAGCACCACAATGCCGTCCGGCGCACCGCTTGACGCCGCCCATGGCGGAAACCGCTCTTCGAGCGGCTCGATCAGCATCTTGCCGAATGGCAGCAATCCGAACGCGAGAAACAGAATGATCGATGCCGAAAGCAGGCCGCGTCCGGCACGCGAGAACCTCGTCGGCATCAACCCGAGCCCGATGATTCCGGCCGCGAGCACGTCGTTAGACACCAGGGCGAAGAAGCCGAGAAGCTTGGAGGCGACAAAGAACATCTAGTACAGCGTTTCAATGGCACCAATCATATCGATTTTCATCGATCGCTGAGCACCAAGTGCAGGATGCGCGCATCCTCAGATTGGCGAAGGACGAATGACGGCCACGGGCGAGATCGTGCCCGCGGCCATCGTTGGGGACGCCATGCTACACGCGGCTCCTCAGGATGAGCGGCGATGTTTTGACTTCGATCGTTCGACACAATTCGCTCTTGCAATCAATTCGCCAGGATGCGCTACTTTGGGCGCTTGCGCCACTCGGCATATCGTTCTTTGGATTCTTCGTTGGGCGGATAGAGCCCCGGCAGCTTCGCGCCCTTCTCCACTTGGGCGAACACCCAGCTCTCGTAGAGTTCATGCTCGGCGCCCTCGTGAGCGACGAAATCGACGAGATCCCTTGGGATTACCACGGCGCCGTCGTCGTCGGCCACGATGATGTCTTCGGGGAAGATCGCGACGCCGCCGCAGCCGATCGGCTCATTCCAGCCTACGAAGGTCAGGCCGTTGACCGAAGCCGGCGCTGCCACGCCGGCGCACCACACCGGCAGGCCGCTCGCGAGCACGCCGGTCTTGTCGCGCATCGCCCCATCGGTGACGAGAGCCGTCACGTTCCGCTTGTGCATGCGGGCGCACAAGATGTCGCCGAAAATGCCCGCGGTCGTAATCCCCATGGCGTCGGCCACCACGATCACGCCTTCCGGCATCGCTTCGATGGCGGCCCGGGTCGATATTGGCTTGCCCCAGCTCTCGGGCGTCGCAAGATCCTCCCGCGCCGGCACGAAACGCAACGTGAACGCCGAACCGATCAGACGCGGCCCGCCCGGCACCAACGGCTTCGGCCGATGCATCCAGCACCGCCTGATGCCCTTCGTGAGCAACATGGTGGTGATGGTGGCGGTGGTCACCTTGCGCAGGACATCGAATATGGCGGCGCTCATGACGCCCCTCGTTGGATGGATATTGAACGCTCGAATAGCATCTCGCCCCCTTTCAGGCATCAGTTACGATGGATGGCATCGTTGCCCCGGCCCCTTGCCCGGTTGGGCGGGGAGCGACTGCGAGGGTAGCTCAGGCGGCAGGGATAGCGAAGGGCCAGCGAGGGGGGCGGCAATGCGGCGGGTCTCCTTTATCAGCCGGCCCCGTTGGGGACCGGGAACCGTTCGACCTGCCCGACGACGGATGCGCGATCGTGAATGAGACCAAGGTCGGCCGCATTGTGGGGGTGGCGGAACTCGGCAGCGCCTGCAGCGTTAAAAATGCGCCGCGTCGGCCGTCACCCATCTGCTTCATGCTCCGCTTCGCCATGATACCTGACGATTTTCGCCGTCTCGCGCTATCTCAGCGGCAAGCTGTGGAGGTGTGTCGTTGGGGGCAATGGCATTTTTGCGTGTTGCGAAGATCCTTCGCAAGCTTGGCGGGGCCTGCTGACTCGGTGGCTACCGTGCAACTCACCTCGGAACAGCAGGTTGTGTTCGTGGATGCCGCGCCACGCATTTTCGCACCAGCGCCTGCGACCTGGGACGGGGTTCACGCCACCGGTGTTGTGCTTGCTTACGCCTACGAAGCGATCGTTGAAAGTGCCCTTGTCGCGGCCTGGAGCAACATCGCTCGTGAACCTCATAGAGATCGCGCTAGCGTGACTCCTGCGCGCCGGGCTCGCAGGGTCGGTACGATTTTCTAAACAGCACTAAGGCGGACCCGCCGCCTTCCGTGCTCCTCCACTTCTGCGAGCGCACGGCAGCGCCTGCCAGCTGGATGATCTGATTTTCTTCTTTACCGCAGACTGATCGACGTGAAGCTGTGTGCTGTGCGTGTGACCGGCCGACCGACTTTGCTATCCACGATTTCGTCAAGCAGGCGCTTTTGTCCCTTCTTGCGGTAATTCATGCCCGAACCGAGATCGGAAATTACTTCGAATTGCCATCCATTGGTGGCGCAGAACAGTTCAAGCACCTGTTTGTGACGCTCTAGGTCGGCTTTTTGGTCGTCACGGGAGACACGAGCGCAAGCGATAGTCCGATGGGGTGCCTCAGCAGCGTGAAACAATTCCGGGCGGAACTTTGCGAGGTCGTATCGCC
>JASHRR010000526.1 GCA_030037185.1 Xanthobacteraceae bacterium
TGTTCGTTATTTTCTTCATCTCGGCACTGGCAGAAACCAACCGGCCGCCCTTCGATCTTGTCGAAGCGGAGTCCGAGCTGGTCGCCGGCTTCATGGTCGAATACGGCTCGACGCCCTATATGCTGTTCATGCTCGGCGAGTATGTCGCGATCGCGACGATGTGCGCTATGACCACCATCCTGTTCCTGGGCGGATGGCTGCCTCCGTTGGCGGTGGCGCCGTTCACCTGGGTGCCGGGCATCGTGTGGTTCACTCTCAAGGTTCTGTTCGTGTTCTTCATGTTTGCTTTGGTGAAGGCGTTTGTGCCTCGCTATCGCTATGACCAGTTGATGCGGCTCGGCTGGAAGGTATTCCTGCCGATCTCGCTCGCCATGGTGGCCATCGTGGCGGGCGTGCTGCAATTGACCGGATGGGCGTCGGCGCCGCAATGAGGATGCAAGTCATGAGATTGAGCCAGGCGGCCAGATCGTTGTTCCTGAAGGAATTTGTTGAGGCCATCGTGCTGTCGATGCGCTATTTCTTCAAGCGCAAGGCGACGCTCGACTATCCCTTCGAGAAGGGTCCGATCTCGCCGCGCTTTCGCGGCGAGCACGCGCTGCGCCGCTATCCGAATGGTGAGGAGCGCTGCATTGCCTGTAAGCTCTGCGAGGCGATTTGCCCGGCCCAGGCCATCACCATCGAAGCAGGGCCGCGCCGCAACGACGGCACCCGCCGCACCACCCGTTACGACATCGATATGGTGAAATGCATCTATTGCGGCCTATGCCAGGAGGCCTGCCCGGTCGACGCGATCGTGGAAGGCCCGAATTTCGAATTCGCCACCGAGACGCGCGAAGAACTCTATTACGACAAGGAGCGTCTGCTCGCCAACGGCGATCGCTGGGAACGCGAGCTCGCGAACAGAATCGCACTGGACGCGCCATACAGGTGACGCGATGACCGTCGCCGCGCTGTTCTTTTATGTTTTTGCCACGATCTGTGTGGCGTCCGCCGTGATGGTGATCGCATCGCGCAATCCGGTCCATTCGGTGCTGTTCCTGATTCTTGCCTTCGTCAATGCGGCCGGCCTGTTCGTGCTGACCGGCGCCGAATTCCTGGCGATGATCCTGGTGATCGTCTATGTCGGCGCGGTGGCGGTGCTGTTTCTGTTCGTCGTTATGATGCTCGACGTCGACTTTACGGCGCTGCGCCAGGGTTTTCTCAATTATCTGCCGGTCGGCGGGCTGATCGGGATTGTGTTTTTCGGCGAGCTCGTGGCGATGGTGCTGGTCGGATCAGGCGCGCTCGGTCCCGATGCTACGAAAGCGATCACCGCTCCGATTCCGCCGCCGGCCGAGGTGACCAATACAGAAGCTCTCGGGCTCGTGCTGTATACCCGCTATGCCTACTACTTCGAGGCGGCGGGGGTGGTGTTGCTTGTTGCCATGATCGGCGCCATCGTGCTGACGCTGCGGCACAAGCCGAACGTCAAACGCCAGAACATTGCCGATCAAGTCGCCCGCACAAAGGCGACCGCGATCACGCTTCGCCGGGTCAAGCCCGGGCAGGGGATTTAGCCAGATGCAGCGGCGACAGCCGGCCACGGACCTCATCCCCAGCAGGCCGCCCGCCGAACGGGGGCCGGCCCGACCCGGGCAGTGCAAAGTCATCGAAATCGGCAACAGCCGGTCTCGATCGTGCGATGACCGCGGTGCCCGCGGCATGCCGCTCGCAGCGAGGCTCTCATGATCATTGGACTAGGCCATTACCTCGTTGTCGCGGCGATGCTGTTCACGCTCGGCATCTTCGGCATTTTCCTCAACCGCAAGAACGTCATCGTCATCCTGATGTCGATCGAACTCATTCTTTTAGCTGTAAATATCAATCTCATCGCATTTTCGGCCCATCTCGGCGATTTGGTCGGGCAAGTGTTTGCCTTGTTCGTGCTCACCGTCGCGGCCGCCGAGGCTGCCATCGGGCTCGCCATCCTTGTGGTCTACTTCCGCAATCGGGGCACGATCGCGGTGGAAGACATCAATCTGATGAAGGGCTGAATCCGCCATGTATCAGGCAATCGTTTTCCTGCCGCTGCTCGGCGCCGTCATCGCCGCAATCATTGCGCTCACCGGCGCCCATGCACGTCACCCGGGCGGATCGGCGCCGCGCGGCGCCGAAGATCACCCCGGGCATCCCCATGGTGCGCCTTTGCGCGGCGGTGCAGCGGTGCATGCGTCCCACGCCGAGCCGCAGCACCACGAGCCTGCCGCCGCGGGTTCGCGCACTGCCGAACTGATCACCACCGCGCTGCTGTTCATCTCCCTGGTGCTGTCGTGGATCGCCTTCGCGCGGGTCGGCTTCTCGCACCAGGAAGCCCACGAGGTCGTGGTGCCGTTCATCATCTCCGGCGACCTCAAGGTCGATTGGGCGCTGCGGATCGATGCCCTGACGGCAGTGATGCTGGTGGTGGTCACCACGGTATCTGCCTTCGTCCACCTCTATTCCATCGGCTACATGGAAGAGGACCCTTACCGGCCACGTTTCTTCGGCTATCTGTCGATGTTTACCTTCGCGATGCTGATGCTGGTGACCGCCGACAATCTGGTGCAGTTGTTTTTCGGCTGGGAAGGCGTCGGGCTCGCAAGCTATCTGCTGATCGGCTTCTGGTATCACAAGCCGGAAGCGAATGCCGCCGCCATTAAGGCCTTCATCGTCAACCGCATCGGCGATTTCGGCTTTGCGCTCGGCATTTTTGCGGTGTTCATGATGACCGGGGCGGTCGATTTCGCCACCATCTTCCATCAGGCCCCGGCGCTCACCGGCAAGACCATCCACTTCTTCAGCTGGGATATCGATGCGCTGACACTGATCTGCCTCCTGCTGTTCATGGGCGCGATGGGCAAGTCAGCCCAGTTTCTGCTGCACACCTGGCTGCCGGACGCGATGGAGGGACCGACTCCGGTGTCGGCCCTGATCCATGCCGCCACCATGGTGACGGCGGGCGTTTTCATGGTGGCGCGATTGTCGCCGCTGTTTCAGCTTGCCCCGGCTGCGCTGACCTTCGTCACCGTGATCGGCGCTACTACCGCGATGTTTGCGGCGACGGTCGGGCTGGTGCAGAACGACATCAAGCGCATCGTCGCTTATTCGACCTGCTCACAGCTCGGCTACATGTTCGTCGCCATGGGGGTCGGGGCCTATTCGGTCGGCATGTTCCACCTGTTCACCCACGCCTTTTTCAAGGCGCTGCTGTTTCTGGGGTCCGGCTCGGTGATCATCGCGATGCACCACGAGCAGGACATCCGCCACATGGGCGGGCTGCGCACCAAACTTCCCTTCACTTACTGGACGATGGTGGTGGGGACACTGGCGCTCACCGGCCTGTTCCCGTTCGCCGGCTATTTTTCCAAGGACGCCATCATCGAGGCCGCCTATGCAGGCAACAATCCGGCGGCGCTGTATGCTTATCTGATGACGCTCGGCGCGGCCGGTCTCACCTCGTTCTATTCGTGGCGGCTGATTTTCAAGACTTTCCACGGTCGCCCGCATGACGAGCGGCACTACCAAGCGGCGCACGAAAGTCCTCCCACCATGTTGATACCGCTGTTCGTGCTGGCGCTCGGGTGCGTGCTCGCAGGTTATCCCTTCTTGAGCATCTTTGCCGGTTCCGGCGTCGAGAATTTCTTTGGCGAATCGCTGGCGGTCGGCGGTTCCAACACCATCCTGGAGCAGATGGAGCACGTCAGCACGGTCATCTCGGTGCTGCCGAGCGTGCTGATGGCGGCCGGGTTCGCAGTGGCTTGGTTGTTTTATATCGGGCGGCCCGAACTGCCGGTCGAACTTGCCCGCCAGCATGAGGTGCTTTACCGGTTCCTGCTCAACAAGTGGTATTTCGACGAACTGTACGACGCCGTCATCGTGCGGCCCACCCTGTGGATCGGCCGCCTGTTGTGGAAGGGAGGCGACGGCTGGCTGATCGACGGGTTCGGTCCCGACGGCGTCTCGGCGCTGGTGCTGGACTTGACCCGCAATGTCGTGCGCCTGCAGACCGGCTATATGTATCACTATGCGTTTGCCATGCTGATCGGCGTCGCGGTGTTCATGACCTGGTTCACCTACCGCATGTTTTCCGTCGGGGGCGGCTGAGATGGCGAGCTGGCCGATCCTTTCCGTTACCGTGTTCCTGCCGCTCCTCGGCGCGCTTTTCATCATGGCGATGCGCGGCGAGGACGCTTCGATCGCCAACAATGCGCGCTGGGTCGCGATGTGGACGACGCTGCTCACTTTCGTGATCTCGCTGATCCTGGTATGGCGCTTCGATACCGGTTCGCCGGAGTTCCAGTTCGTCGAAAGAAAACCCTGGCTCACCGGCACCATCAGCTACCATGTGGGGGTCGACGGCATCTCCCTGCCGTTCGTGATTCTCACCACCGCGCTGATGCCGCTGTGCATCCTGGCGAGCTGGCAGCCCATCCAGCGTCGCGTCAAGGAGTACATGATCGCGTTTCTGGTGCTCGAAACCTTGATGATCGGCACCTTTACGGCGCTCGATCTCACCTTGTTCTACCTGTTCTTCGAAGGCGGCCTGATCCCGATGTTCCTTATTATCGGGGTGTGGGGCGGTCCGCGCCGGGTCTATGCGAGCTTCAAGTTCTTCCTCTACACCTTTCTCGGCTCGGTGCTGATGCTGCTTGCGATCATGGCGCTCTATTGGGATGCCGGCACCACTGACATCCCGACCCTGATGCACCACGCCTTTCCGCGTTCGCTGCAGATGTGGGCGTGGTTTGCCTTCCTGGCTTCGTTCGCCGTCAAGCTGCCGATGTGGCCTGTCCATACATGGCTGCCGGACGCGCATGTGGAGGCGCCGACCGCGGGTTCGGTGATCCTCGCAGCGATCCTTTTGAAGATGGGCGGCTACGGCTTCCTGCGCTTCTCGCTGCCTATGTTTCCGCTTGCCTCGCAGGAATTTGCGCCTCTGATCTTTGCGCTTTCGGTGGTGGCGATCATCTACACGGCGCTCGTCGCCCTGGTGCAGGAGGACATGAAGAAGCTGATCGCCTACTCCTCGGTGGCCCACATGGGGTTCGTCACCATGGGAATTTTCGCCGGCACCATCCAGGGCGTCGGCGGCGGCATCTTCCAGATGTTGTCCCACGGCATCGTATCGGGCGCGCTGTTCCTGTCCGTTGGCGTCGTGTATGACCGCATGCACACCCGCGAGATCGCAGCCTATGGCGGCCTCGTCGATCGCATGCCGCTCTATGCGGCGGCATTCATGGTGTTTACGCTGGCCAATGTGGGGCTCCCCGGCACCACCGGCTTCATCGGCGAATTCCTTACCCTCATCGGGACATTCCGTGTCAACACGGCGGTTGCAACCTTGGCTACCGTCGGCGTCATCCTGTCCGCCGCCTATGCCCTGTGGCTCTATCGCAAGGTCATTTTCGGCAAACTGGAGAAGCCATCGCTTGCCGCCATCCTCGATCTCGACAGACGCGAGATCGCCGCGTTCGCGCCCCTTGTCATTCTCACCCTCCTGTTCGGCGTCTATCCCAAGCCGGTGATCGACGTTTCCCAGGCTGCGGTTGCGGCGTTGGTGGAGAATTATCATCACGCGCTGGGCGCCGCGAACACGGCTGAGCTCGCCAAATGAGGCGCATTTCACGATGAACGAAGCCCTCGAGCTTTATCCGGTGCTTCCCGAGTTGATTCTTGTGGGTGGCGCCATGCTGCTGTTGATGATTGGCGCATTTGCCGGCGAACGCTCCCCCATGCTGGGCTATGCCATCGCGCTTCTGGTTGCTGCGGGTTTCGCGGTCGCGATGATGCCGGACGAGCGGGTGGCCATCTTTAACGGCAGCTTCGTCGTCGATGGATTCGCGAAGTTCTTGAAAATTCTTGCGGTATTGGGCTCGATCGGCGCCCTGTGGATGTCGGGCGACTTCCTTGCAGATCCCGACCGCCGCAAGTTCGAGTATCCGGTTCTCATTATGCTCGCCACCGCCGGCATGTTCGTGCTCATTTCGGCCGGCGACCTCATTGCCCTCTATCTCGGCTTTGAGCTGATGAGCCTGTCCCTTTACGTGGTCGCTGCGTTCGATCGCGATAATGCACGCTCGACCGAAGCGGGGCTGAAATATTTCGTGCTCGGAGCGCTGTCGTCGGGAATGCTGCTTTACGGCGCGTCGTTGATCTATGGATTCACCGGTACGGTGAAATTCGCGGGCATTGCCCAGCAGGCGGCGGACGGCGGCATTGGACTGATCATCGGGCTCGTTCTCCTGTTTGCCGGGCTGTGCTTCAAAGTGTCGGCGGTGCCGTTCCACATGTGGACGCCAGATGTCTATGAGGGCGCGCCGACCCCGATCACGGCGTTCTTCGCGTCCGCCCCGAAGGTGGCCGCGATCGCCGCGTTCATGCGGGTATCATACAGCGCTTTTCCGGCCATCACGGCGCAATGGCAGCAGATCATCATATGCGTTGCGATCGCGTCGATGCTGCTTGGCGCCTTCGCGGCGATCGGGCAGCGCAATATCAAACGGCTGATGGCCTATTCGTCGATCGGCCACATGGGGTATGCTCTGATAGGGCTTGCGGCGGCTACCGCCGAGGGCATCCAGGGCGTGCTCGTCTACATGGCGATTTATGTGGCGATGACGCTTGGAACCTTCGCGTGCATCGTGGCGATGCGGC
Source organism: Xanthobacteraceae bacterium (assembly GCA_030037185.1). Next base: position 6,673 of record JASHRR010000526.1, read on the forward strand.
GAAACCACAAGCCTTTCGAGGAAATCACGGATCTCTCGGGCCTCGCACGCACCAATCCGGCCGAAGCCTTCATTCTCGCAATGCTGTTGTTTTCACTCGCCGGAGTCCCGCCGTTGGCCGGATTTTTCGCCAAGTTCTATATCTTCCTCGCTGCGATCAAGGCCGGACTGTTCGTTCTCGCCGTACTTGGCGTCATCGCCAGCGTCGTCGGCGCCTATTACTACCTGCTGATCGTCAAGGTGATGTATTTCGACGAGCCGGCGCCGGCATTCGACCCGATGGGAAACGCCTTGCGTTCGATTATGGTGGTGACGGGGATTTTTGTGATCTTGTTCTTTGCCTACCCGGGGCCGCTCGTCGAGGCGGCCGCGGTCGCGGCGAAATCGCTGTTTTAATGAGAGCGCATATTCGCAATCCTTGCCATAAGGGCGCTGACGGCTTGGAGGGACCATCGAGAGGGGCGGCGGCGTCTCGGACCGAGACGCGAAATTCAGTCGCGCAGAGACGCAGCCTCGCCAGAAATCTCGCCCGACGACGAATTGCGATCTTCCCCCGCGCGAGCGGTAAAAAGCTGCTGCATCAACTGCACCGGAACGTGCTTCATTGATGACACCGAACCCCAACACCGCGGCGGTGCCTGCCATCGTCCTCGACGTCGTGGACTCGACGAATGCGCAAGCGCTTCGGCTTGCCAAAGCAGGGGAGCGCGGGCCATTGTGGATTGTCGCCAAGGAGCAGAGAAGAGGGCGCGGACGGCGCGGCAGGGCGTGGATATCGCCGGTCGGCAATCTTTATGCGACGCTGATGCTGACCGATCCGGCTCCCGCATGGGCAGCGCCGCAATTGGCATTCGTGGCAGCACTCGCGCTGCATGACGCTGCGGTTGCCGGCGCGCCCGCGCTCGCGCCTCGATTAGCCCTCAAATGGCCGAACGATTTGTTGTGCGCGGGGCGAAAAATCGCGGGCATTCTGATCGAAGGCGAGGGCGACCCGGTTGCGGTGGCGATCGGAATCGGGGTGAATTGCCGCGATCATCCGGAAGCGACCGAATTGCCGGCGACGGATTTTGCCGCCGCCGGTGCTGAGGTGGATGCTGCCACGTTGTTTGCCCATCTGGCGCAGGCCATGCAGGCGCGCCTCACACTATGGAACCGCGGCGCAGGTTTTGCCGGCGTCCGGGCCGCGTGGCTTTCCCGTGCTCTCGGGCTTGGGCAGGCGATCCGGGTGAGACTTGCCGAGCGCGAGGCGACCGGGTGTTTCGAGACGATCGACGATGCGGGCCGGCTGGTGCTGCGAACCGCGACAAACGCAGTTGAAGCGGTCGCGGCGGGCGACGTGTTTCCTTTTGGTCAAGCCGGGGATGAGGTTGCAGGCGGATGAGCCAGCGGGGCCGGCCTTTGGACCGGCCGATCGTGGTTGAGCGAAACCTGCCAATCCCTCCCCGACGGGAGGGGCTATCGATTTGCCCTCGCCCCGCTTGCGGAGAGGGTAGGGTGGGGTTTGACGGCCATGATGGCTTTCGCCTCCCGCTCGACCCGTCCTACGGTGCCAGCTTGGATCCGTGATGCAGATGACGTTTCCGGCAGAAGAACTGGTCTTTGCGCCGCTTGGCGGAGCAGGCGAGATCGGCATGAATTTGTCGCTCTACGGCCTTGGCTCGCCGCGCCGCAAGGCTTGGCTCGCAGTCGATCTCGGCGTCGCCTTCGCGGGCGACGAACTGCCCGGCATCGAGGTTATCATGCCGGACATCCGCTTTCTTGACGAAGAGCGGCGCAGTCTGGTGGGGCTGGTGCTCACTCACGCTCACGAGGATCACTACGGTGCGCTGATCGATCTGTGGCCGCGCCTGAAGGTACCGCTCTATGCGACCCCCTTCACGGCCGCGCTTCTGGAGGCCAAACGTCTCGCGGAACCCGGCGCGCCCGAAATTCCCGTCACTGTCGTGCCGCTCGGCAGTCGCATCAAGTTGCCGCCGTTCGATATCGAATTCGTTCCGGTCGCCCATTCGATTCCTGAATCGAACGCGCTGATCATCCGCACCAAGCTCGGCACGGTTCTGCATACCGGCGACTGGAAGCTCGATCCGACCCCAACGATCGGTCCGCCAACGGACGAGGCCAAATTGCGCGACCTCGGCGAGGCCGGCTGCCTTGCCGTCATCGGCGATTCAACTAACGCCGTGCGGGAAGGGCGGTCGCGCTCGGAACGCGACGTTGCCAACTCGCTCAAGGAACTGATCGGCAGCGCGCCCAAGCGCGTTGCGGTGACGACGTTTGCGTCTCACGTCGCCCGCATCCGCGCGGTCGCCGACGCAGCGCGAGCCTGCGGCCGCGAGGTCGTGCTGGTCGGACGCGCCATGGAGCGCATCGTCCAGGTCGCCCGCGAGACCGGCTACCTCGACGGCGTCCAGGTTTTCCGCGGCACCGACATCTACGGCTATCTGCCGCCCGACAAGGTGGTGGCGCTGTGCACCGGCAGCCAGGGCGAGGCTCGCGCGGCGCTCGCCCGCATTGCGCTCGACGAGCACCCTGACGTGACGCTCGGCAAGGATGACCGGGTGATCTTTTCCTCGCGCACCATTCCGGGCAATGAAAAGGCGGTCAGTCGCGTCATCAACGGCCTGATCCGCCAGGGAATCGAGGTGATCACCGATCGCACGCACCTGGTTCACGTCTCCGGCCATCCGCGCCGGGCCGAACTTGAAGATCTCTATGGCTGGGTGAGACCGCGCATTGCCGTGCCGGTCCATGGCGAAGCGTTGCATCTTGCCGAGCATGCCGCGCTCGCCCGCAAGATCGGCGTACCGGAGGTCCTGACCTGCGGCAACGGCGATGTGGTCAGGATTGCGCCAGGGCCCGCGAGGATCGTCGACGAATTACCGCAAGGCCGGCTTTATCGCGACGGCCGGCTGATTGTCGACGCCGAGCAGCGCACGATTCCGGATCGCCGCCGGCCGGGCTTTGTCGGCGTCGTGTCGATCGCTCTCGCGCTCGACAGCAAAGGGACACTCGCCGGCGAGCCGGAGATCGCAATGATCGGCATCCCCCAGCTGACACTGGATGGCCGCCGCTTCGATGACGTCGTCCACGACGCCGCGATCGAGACGATCGGCAGCCTGCCGCGCGCGCGGCGCCGCGATCCGGATTCGGTCGCCGATTCGGTCAAGCACGGCGTGCGCGCCGCTGTCGCGGTGCAATGGGGCAAGAAGCCATTGTGCATCGTCCATGTTCTGACGATATGATGGCGCGGTCACTCGAGGCTCAGGCATGATCGGCAGGCTCAATCACGTGGCGATTGCGGTGCGCGACTTAACAGCCGCCGCCAAGGTCTATCGCGACATCCTCGGCGCCACCGTATCCGCCGCAGTCCCGCAAAACGAGCACGGTGTCACCACCGTGTTCATCACCTTGCCGAACACGAAAATTGAGTTGCTCGAGCCGCTCGGCGCCGCGTCCCCGATCGCGAAATTTCTGGAACGTAACCCCGACGGCGGTATCCATCATGTCTGCTACGAGGTGGACGATATCATCGCGGCGCGCGAGCGCCTCAAGGCCGAAGGCGCCCGCGTATTGGGCGATGGCGAGCCCAGGATCGGCGCCCATGGCAAGGCGGTGCTGTTTCTCAATCCCAAGGACTTCCTTGGCACTCTGGTCGAACTCGAACAAGCGTGAGGTGAGCGGTGCCGTGGTACACGATCCTGGCGATCTACTTTATCGTCTGGTGGCTGGTGTTCTTCACCGTGCTGCCTTGGGGCGTCCGCCCCGAGGAGGAGCATGCGGATGTGGTGCTCGGTACCGATCCAGGCGCTCCACGCGTGCACGGGCTCAAAACCAAGCTGGTGTGGACGACCGCGGTGTCGGCGATCGTCTTCGCGATCTTTTATTGGGCCTTTGTCAGCAGGGCGGTGGCGTTTGAGGATCTCGTCACCCTGTGGGGGCTCTTGAAGCCCTAAGCGCGACACCCGCATCAGTAGCGCTGCACTCAATGCAGTCTACCGCTGCCGGCACGATTTCTTGTCTCTGCCTTAAATATGCCTTGCTTCGGCCATCTGCTGGAACTGGAAAAAAACAAAGCAGGGCCAACGCCCTGCTTTGAAATTTTTCCAGTTTACACCGGTCTCCTCCAAATTATTGTTTTTGTGGAGTGGCTAGCGATTGATCGCGCCGCCGGTTCTTCCTCCCTCAGACCTGGACCACACCCGCGCCCGCGGACGGCAGTATCACGTTAATATCACGTTGTTGGCCGCCTTGATTGCGAGTGAAATATTGGTACTTAATAAGTTTTAATTTGTCATCAGGCTTGTCGTGCACTGCACCATGATGGCGCCTGTGGTGTCGTGCCCCGCGCGGGCGTTTGAGAGAGCCGTTGAACTCCTTGGTGCTCTTGCGTTTTGCCGGTGATCCGGTTTCTGTGTGGCGCGAGCCCAGCTAGGAAATCGAGCGCAAAGCCAATGCGACTGTCCCGATATTTTTTGCCTATTCTGCGCGAAACGCCCAAAGAAGCCGAGGTCGTGTCCCATCGGCTGATGTTGCGGGCCGGCATGATGCGCCAGGAGGCGTCCGGCATCTACGCCTTCTTGCCGCTCGGATTGCGTGTGCTCAACAAGATCTGTCACATCATACGGGAAGAGCAGGACCGTTCGGGGGCAATCGAACTGTTGATGCCGACCATCCAATCGGCCGACTTGTGGCGCGAAAGCGGGCGCTATGACGATTACGGCAAGGAGATGTTACGCATCAAGGACCGCCATGAGCGCGAGATGCTGTTTGGGCCCACCAATGAGGAAATGATCACCGAGATCTTTCGCGGCTATGTGCGCTCCTACAAAGACCTGCCGCTCAATCTCTATCACCTGCAGTGGAAGTTTCGCGACGAGGTGCGGCCGCGATTCGGCGCCATGCGGGCGCGCGAATTCCTCATGAAAGACGCCTATTCGTTTGATCTTGACTATGAGGGTGCGCGGCATGCCTACAACAAGATGTTCGTCGCCTATCTGCGCACCTTCGTGCGCATGGGGCTGCGGGCGATCCCAATGGTGGCCGACACCGGCCCGATAGGCGGCAATCTCAGCCACGAATTCATCATTCTGGCCTCCACGGGCGAAAGCGAGGTGTTCTGCCACCGCGATTACCTTGAATTTCCGGTTCCGGACGCAGACGTGAATTTCGACGATATCGCCGCCATCCAGGCTATCGTCGATGCCTGGACGTCGCGTTATGCGGCGACCTCCGAAAAGCACGACGCCGCCGCTTTCGACGCCCTCCCGGCCGACGCCAAGCTGTCGGCGCGCGGCATTGAGGTCGGCCACATCTTCTACTTCGGCACCAAGTATTCCAAGCCGATGCGCGCCGTCGTTGCCGGTCCCGAAGGGGGCGAGCACGCGGTCCACATGGGCTCCTACGGCATCGGCCCGACGCGTCTCGTCGCCGCCATCATCGAAGCTTTCCATGATGACGCCGGCATCAGATGGCCGGAGGCGGTGGCGCCCTTCTTTGCGGCGATCCTCAATCTCAAGCAGGGCGACAGCGCGACCGATGCCGCATGCGAGAGCCTGTACCGGCAGCTCGCCGCCAAGGGCGTCGAGGTCCTCTATAATGACCTCCAAGAGCGGCCGGGCCCGAAATTCGCCGCTACCGACCTGATCGGCATTCCGTGGCAGATCCTGGTCGGGCCAAAGAGCCTGGCGGAAGGCAAGGTCGAACTCAAATGCCGCGCCGACGGCAGCCGCGAGCTTTTGACGCCGGCCGACGCGGTTGATCGTCTTGCGCAATAAGGCGCAAAGCCTATCCTTCCGCCGCAGGGTGGGGGCCCGCGGAGCACGCGAATCCCCAATGGCGCCGTTGCGCCAGAATCTGACGACATTCCGGGGGCGGGAGCTGCAGATCATGAATGAAGCCACCGGTGCCCGACCCTTTTCGGCTTTCGAATGGATGCTGTCGACGCGCTATCTGCGCTCGCGCCGGCGCGAGGGGTTTATTTCCTTCATTGCGGCGATCTCGTTCTTGAGCCTCATGATCGGGGTTGCGGCCCTCATCATCGTGATGGCGGTGATGAACGGCTTCCGCAAGGAACTGCTCGGTAAGATCCTCGGACTCAATGGCCATATCCTGATTCAGCCGATTGATTCTCCACTCACCGACTGGGAGCAGGTGGCGGCGCGGGTGTCGCAAGTGCCCGGCGTGCGCCTGGCAGAGCCGGTGGTGCAAGGCCAGGCGCTCGCATCCTCGCCGTTCAATGCCGCCGGGGTGCTGGTGAACGGCATTCGCGGCGCCGACCTTGCGAGGCTCGGCTCGATCGCGAGCAATATCAGACAGGGGACCCTCAACGGCTTCGATCAGGGCCAGGGGATCGTCATCGGCAGCCGGCTTGCCAATCAGCTGTCGCTGCAGGTCGGCGACAAGCTCACCGTAGTCTCGCCGCGCGGCGCGGTGACGCCGATGGGCATCACCCCGCGCATCAAGCCCTATCCGGTGGCAGCGATCTTCGAGATCGGCATGCCGGAATATGACGCCGGCATTGCATTCATGCCGCTGCCTGAGGCCCAGGCCTATTTCAACCGCACCGGCGACGTCACTGCGATCGAGGTCTTTGTCGACAACCCCGATCGCATCGACAGCTACAAGAGGCTGATCGCGGATGCCGCGCAGCGGCCGACCTACCTGACCGACTGGCGCCAGCGCAATGCGACCTTCTTCGGTGCGCTCCAGGTTGAACGTAACGTAATGTTTGTGATTCTCACTCTGATCATTCTGGTGGCGGCGCTGAGCATCCTTTCGGCCCTCGTCATGCTCGTCAAGGATAAGACCCAGAACATCGCCATCCTGCGCACCATCGGCGCCTCCCAGGGGGCGATCATGCGCGTGTTCCTGATGACCGGTACGGCGATCGGCGTCATCGGCACCCTGACGGGATTCGTGGTCGGCACCGTATTCTGCGCCAACATCGAAAGACTGCGCCAGTTCCTGTCGTGGCTGACCAGCACTGAGCTGTTTCCGCCGGAGCTCTATTTCCTGTCGCGCCTGCCGGCCGAAATGGACATGGGCGAAACCACCGCCGTGATCGTGCTGGCATTGACCCTGTCGTTTCTGGCGACGCTTTATCCTTCGTGGCGGGCAGCGCGCCTCGATCCGGTCGAAGCCCTGCGCAGCGAGTGATCGCATGTCAAATGAGGCGCCGGCGATTTACCTCGACCGCATCGAACGTCATTACCTGCAGGGCGATGACCGGCTCGACATTCTCAAGGGAGTGGACCTTGCCGCATGGCCCGGGCAATCGGTGGCGCTGATCGCGCCCTCCGGCGCCGGCAAATCGACGCTTTTGCACATCGCCGGCCTGCTTGAGCACCAGGATGCGGGCGAAGTTTTCATCGACGCCAAAGCCACCTCCGGACTTGGCGATGCCGCCCGCACCAGCTTGCGGCGCAATGAGATCGGCTTCGTGTATCAATTTCATCATTTGCTGCCGGAATTTTCCGCGCTCGAAAACGTGATGCTGCCGCAGATGGTGCGAGGACTCAAACGGAGCGCTGCCGAAGAGCGCGCCCTTGAGCTGCTCGGTTATCTCGGCCTCAAGGACCGGGTTGGCCACCGGCCGGGCGAGTTATCGGGCGGCGAGCAGCAGCGCGTCGCGATTGCGCGGGCGGTCGCCAATGCGCCGCGCGTTCTGCTCGCCGACGAGCCCACGGGAAATCTCGATCCGCGCACCTCCGAGCGGGTTTTCACGGCGCTCACCCAATTGGTTCGAGCATGCGGTCTTGCGGCCATCATCGCGACCCACAACATGGATCTTGCTGCGCGCATGGACCGCCGGGTGACGCTGCGCGACGGCCGAGTGGTGGAACTGCAATGAACGACTGCCAGCTAAGCCGCTTTCGCGGCTCGAGATGGGGTTTCGGGCCGCACAGCCCAGGCAGGTTCCCGACCCAAGCGAGCTAGTCCATCGGCCAGCATCCGCAAGGGCTGCGGCATGATCTCGGCTTCTTGCACTTTGGTGCACAGGACACTGAGAAACGGCGCAGTGTCCAGGTTCGCGCGGTTCAACCCGGCTAGCTTGACCTTTTTGCCGGGTTGTTCGACCGTCCCGGTCGCGGAGGCGGTCATGTCCTTGATCAACAGGTCCTTGGTAGCAATCGGGCAAGGGAGTCTCGCCGTCGTCTGGTGGATGTGGTTCCGGTGCCGGTTGGCAACCTTGCGGTGCCGGCGGGCGAGCGCTTTCTTTGCCTGTTGGGCTCGCTTCGAGCGCTTGCCACGCAACGCCTTGGACAATTCAGGCTGCCGGCCGTGATGGCATCAGCCTCGGTATTCAACAGGCGCTCATTGTCGAAGGCGGCGTACTCATCGGGCGCAGGCAAGGCGTGGCGAACGTCTCGACCCCCCAATCCAGGCCGGCTTTGTTGCCACACTGCCGATACGGTTCGCACTCAACGACAAGGGACACAAACCATCGATCCGAACTTTAAGGAGTTCGCTCGCAAAATCTATTGTACGCCGGTTTTCTGGTCCCGGCGCTATTGCATTATCTCGGGGGGCGCCGTTGCGGTCCCCGGAGCACGACATCGAACCCGATTAAGAGCCGCGCCCCTTTCATCCCCAACCAAGCCTTCGGCTCCGGCTGTTGGCACTGGGGCGCAAATAGGGTAGCCGCGACCAAATGCAGAACGACAAGCCAAGTCGGACGGCCGCGCAGGTCGCCGCATTAAGAGGACTTGGGGCCCTGCTGCCGCCGTCCGCCCGACTGGTCGACGACCCGTGGGGCGCTGAATGGACGGGATGCGGGCGCCTGCGTCGGCTCGCGCAGGCCATGCCGGCCGCCGGGCAACTCGTGTCGCGGCCAGCTTGGCGATGGCTCCTCTACATGCAGGTGCGCACCGTTGCCCTGGACCTCGAAGTGGTTCGTTTTGCTCAGTCGGGCGGACGCCAGTTGGTCCTGCTCGGGGCCGGCCTCGATGCGCGCGCTCTGCGCTTGCGAAGCCTCGGCTTGCGCGTGTTCGAGGTCGACCACCCCGCGACCCAGGCCCGCAAGCGCGAGCTTGTTGTCGACGCCGCAACATTGATGGCGTGGGACTTCGAGCGTGATCCGCTTCGACTCCTGCCAGCCTGCCTGTGCGATCACGGCTACCGGCACGAGGAGCGCGGCTGCGTCGTCTGGGAGGGGGTCAGCATGTATCTCTCCGAGGCCGCCAACGAGGAGACGTTCGCGATGCTGGCGGACCTCCTCGCTGAAGATTCCGTTGTCGCCTTCACCTATTTTGGCAAAGCGCTGCTTCACGCGCAGGCGAGGCGCGAGCGCCTTATGCGGCAGGCCGTTGCAAGGTGGGGTGAACCTTGGCGTTTTGGATTCGATCCAGAGTCGCTGGCCTCCTGGACCGCCGCGCGGGGGTTCGCTCTCGAACACAACGACACCACCGCGACGCTTGCGGCGCGATGGTTGCCGCCGGACCTCGCCGCTAAGCTTAAAGGAGATCAGCGGCGGATAGCCTTGGCCCGCAGATGCGCGCCGGGCCGCTCGGGCGAAGGGCGCCCGCCGCCGCCCGCCAGCCCAGGCGCGTAAGCAGTGCGTAAGCGGGGAGGGGAGTGGGCAGGGCGACCAGGACGCCCCTTTGAAACCGGTTTCAGCACTATCCTTGACTCCTTGAACAGAACATGAACATTGTTCCCTGTCTGTTCGAAAGGAGAGCCACATGATTCGCACCCTCATCGAAGAAGGCGCTGCACTGTTATCGATTGCCCTGTTCATCGGCATGATTGCAATTTGGGCCGAGGCGTTGTCGTCCGGATTGTAACGGCTTAAATCGGCTGCCGGATCGTCTGGTTCGGACGAAGTTGTGCATTGCGCGTGCCCGGACACGGCGACGGTGGACAGGCCGACCCCGAACTCTCACGATCACGCGCGCCGTTCGAATCGACGCCGCACCTCCCAGCGCCGAACTTCGGTGCATCACGTTTCCCGCAGAAAGCACACCCATGGCGCTCGGCTTCGTCCATCTCCACCTCCATTCCGCCTATTCGCTGCTTGAAGGCGCCTTGCCCATCGCGCGCCTCACGGAACTCGCCAAAGCCGACCGGCAGGCGGCTGTCGCACTGACCGACACGAATAACATGTTCGGGGCGCTGGAATTCTCAGACAAGATGGCGGCAGCCGGCATCCAGCCGATTATCGGCTGCGCGTTGTCAATCGATTGCGGCGACCAGGACCGCCAGCCGCGCTCGTCGGGCTTTGGCGGTGCGGCGCAACCGCTGCCGCGCCTCGTGTTGCTCGCCGCAACTGAAACCGGCTACCGCAATCTGCTTCACCTCAATTCGCGGACCTATTTGGGCCACCCCGGCAGCGAGTTGCCCCACATCCAGCTCGACTGGCTCGACGGCAGGGCGGAAGGTTTGATCGCCTTGACGGGAGGCCCGGACGGCGTGCTCGATCGGGCCTTCTTGTCGGGACAGCCGCATCTCGCCCAAACGCGCGCGGACGCGCTCATGCGCCTGTTCGGCGATCGGCTCTATGTGGAGCTGCAGCGCCACGGCGCGGCGGAAGAGCGCATGGTTGAGCCGGCGCTGATTGAGCTCGCTTACGCCAAGGGGATCGCCCTCGTCGCGACCAATGAACCCTATTTCGCGACGGCGGATGACTATGAGGCCCATGACGCGCTGCTGTGCATCGCGGAGGGACGTCTGGTGGCCGAGGTCGAGCGTCGGCAGCTGACGATCGAGCACCGCTTCAAGAGCCGCGCTGAGATGATGGCGCTGTTTCGCGATCTGCCGGAGGCGCTGGCCTCGACGGTCGAGATCGCCGAGCGTTCATCATTTCGGCCAGTGGCGCGCAAGCCTATACTGCCGCGTTTTTCCGCGGCCGAGCACGCAGCAGGCGACGGCACCGTCGATGAGGCCGTCGAACTGCGCCGGCAGGCCATCGGTGGTCTGCAACGTCGCATCGCCGCCCATGGGATCGCACCGGGCTTTACCGAGGAACAGTATCGCGAACGGCTCGACTTCGAGCTCGGCGTCATTGAGCGGATGAAATATCCAGGCTACTTCCTGATCGTCGCCGATTTCATTCAGTGGGCCAAGTCCAGGCGGATCCCGGTCGGGCCCGGCCGCGGGTCAGGCGCCGGCTCACTGGTCGCCTATGCGCTCACCATCACGGATCTTGATCCGATTAGGTTCGGCCTCATCTTCGAGCGCTTCCTCAATCCCGAGCGCGTATCGATGCCGGATTTCGACATCGATTTCTGCCAAACCCGGCGCGACGAGGTGATCCGCTACGTGCAGAGCCGATACGGCCGCGACCAGGTCGCGCAGATCATCACCTTCGGCAGCCTGCAAGCCCGCGGCGTGCTTCGCGACGTTGGCCGCGTGCTGGAGATGCCTTACGGCCAGGTCGATAAGCTGTGCAAACTGGTGCCGCAGAATCCGGCAGCGCCGATCGCGCTGGCGCGCGCCATTGCCGACGAGCCACGCCTGCAAGCCGAGCGCGACAATCAGCCGATCGTCGCCCGCGCCTTCGCGATCGCCGAAAAACTCGAGGGGCTGTACCGCCACGCCTCGACCCATGCGGCCGGCATTGTGATCGGCGAGCGGCGGCTCGATGAGCTGGTGCCGCTCTACCGCGACCCCAAGTCCGATATGCCGGTGACCCAATTCAACATGAAATGGGTCGAGCAGGCAGGCCTCGTCAAATTTGACTTTCTTGGGTTGAAGACCCTGACCGTGCTCGAAACAGCCGTTAAGCTGATTGCGGCACGCGGTATCGAGCTCGATCTTTCCCGCATTCCGCTCGATGACGGCAAGACCTACGAGATGCTGGCGCGCGGCGAGACGGTCGGCATCTTCCAGGTGGAAAGTCAGGGCATGCGCCGGGCCCTCGTCGACATGCGCCCGGACCGCTTCGAGGATCTGGTCGTGCTGGTGGCGTTATATCGGCCGGGCCCGATGGCCAACATCCCAACCTACTGCGCCCGCAAACTCGGGCAGGAGCGCACCGACTATCTGCATCCGAAGCTTAAATCCATCCTCGAGCCGACCTACGGCATCATCACCTATCAGGAACAGGTGATGAAAATCGCCCAGGACCTGGCCGGCTACAGCCTCGGCGAGGCGGATCTGTTGCGCCGCGCTATGGGCAAGAAGATCCGCAAGGAAATGGAACAGCAGCGCGAACGGTTCATCTCCGGCGCCGTCGCCCGGGGGATCGCCCAGGCCGACGCCGAAGCCATCTTCGAGGCTTGTGCGAAGTTCGCCGACTACGGGTTCAACAAGTCGCATTCGGCGCCTTACGCGCTGCTCACCTATCAGACCGCCTATCTCAAGGCGAACTATCCGGTCGAATTCCTCGCCGCCTCGATGACCCTCGACATGGGCAACACCGACAAGCTCGCCGAGTTTCGCGCCGAGGCTGCGCGCATGGGCATCACGGTCGAACCGCCGTCGATCAACCGGTCGGGCGTGGATTTCGAGGTTGCCGGCAACACCATCCGGTATGCCCTCGCGGCTCTCAAGGGCGTCGGCCGGGCCGCGATAGAAAGCATTGTGGCGGTGCGCGACCGGCCGTTCCGGGACTTCGGCGATTTTGCTCGCCGCATCAACGCGCGGGCCGTCAACAAGAGGGTGCTCGAGAGTGTTGTGGCGGCCGGCGCCTTCGACGAGCTGGAGCGCGAGCGGGCGCGGGCGATGGCCGCGATTGACGTCGTGCTGGCCACGGCGCAGCGTACGCAGGCCGCCGCTGCAAGTGGCCAGACCGAGTTGTTTGGCGATTCCGCCGCGCCCGAGCCGATCAAGATCCCGGACGTACCCGGTTGGCTGCCGGCCGAACGCCTGCAGCGGGAATACGACGCCGTCGGATTTTTCCTTACCGGCCACCCGCTCGACGATTACGTGGGCGTTCTGGAAAGTCTGCAGGTGCAGTCGTGGGCGGCTTTCGCGCATGCCGTTAAAGCCGGCGTCACGGCGGGAAAGGTCGCCGCGACCGTGGTGTCGCGGGCGGAACGACGCACCAAGACAGGCAACAAGATGGGTATCGTCGGGCTATCAGATCCGTCCGGTCAATATGAGGCGGTGATCTTTGCCGAGGGGTTGCAGCAATACCGCGACCTTCTGGAGCCCGGCAGCCCAGTGCTGCTGCAAATGACCGCCGAGGCGCAGGGGGACGAGGTCAGGGCCCGCATTCAGACCGTGGAAGCGCTCGATGGTGCTGCCGCCAGGATCCAAAAGGGCTTGCGCATCTTTGTGCGCGACGAAGCTCCCCTCGATGCGGTGGCGAAACGCCTCGATAGGGCCGGCGAGCGGGGGGAGGGGGATGGCGAAGTCAACCTCGTCGTGATGATGGGGGGCGGCGCGGAAGTGGAGCTGAAGCTGCCGGGCCGCTATAAGATCAGCCCGCAAATCGCCGGCGCCATCAAGGCTGTTCCCGGGGTCGTTGAGGTGCGGGCGGTATGAACCGCCAAGCGGCTGTGGAGGCAGTTTCTGGGCTTGCGGCCCAGGCCGGTTCCCGACCTGACCGTCTCGGTCAAGGAGCAACGCGACGTCCCTTTGCGAATTCCATTTAGACCAACTATTGGAAGCCGTGCCGACGCGATCCGGGTACGTCACGCAATTTGATCGATAGGTCCGTCATGAACGTGCAAACCTCGAATTCGAAGCTCATCAAAGGTACGACAGGCGATTGGGAAGTCGTCATCGGGCTGGAAGTTCACGCCCAGGTCAATTCCAAGGCAAAGCTGTTTTCCGGCGCCGCCACCGCGTTCGGGGGCGAGCCGAATTCGCACGTGTCGCCCGTCGATGCCGCGATGCCCGGCATGCTGCCGGTGATCAACGGGGAATGCGTTGCCCAGGCCGTGCGCACCGGGCTCGGGCTCAAAGCCAAGATCAATCTGCGTTCGGTGTTCGACCGCA
>JASHRR010000527.1 GCA_030037185.1 Xanthobacteraceae bacterium
TGTTAAATCATGCTATACGGGCGCCTCCCAAATCCCAAAAGATGCTCATCGATGGCGCAGCAAGAAGCTCTGGACACGTCTAATAGTTTGATTTTGTTGGTTAGGCCGGCTTAGCTCAGCTGGTAGAGCACGTGATTTGTAATCACGGGGTCAGGGGTTCGAATCCCTTAGCCGGCACCAGTAAAATCAATGACTTAGCAAAAGTTTGAGGCTTATATGAAAACTCTAGGTACGCCATAGGTACGAGCTAAAATAGCCCGCTTGTTTGGATCTTGATCCTTCGCTCCAACGCGGTTGGCTTGGCGACGCTCGTGTCTCGAAATTTGAAATCATTGAGAACGAACGACCACCGCCGGTTCGGACGTCGATTGTCGGATCGAGCCGAGGACCCGACCCGTACCATTCCCAATACCGAGCGCCGCGCTTTGGATAAGCAGATCCGCGCGGGCCGCGCGGATCTTGCTAGGCTCGAACGCGAATACGGCGCGGCTGCCGCCGACAACGCCGAACAGCGTCGGCGACGATGCGCGGGTTCAAGATCGCTCACGGCAACCTCGGCAAGTAGCTACGCGCCGCCCACGCTAACGTGGCACGGCTCTTCGAGCGGCGCCTCAAACGCATCAGAGGTCCGCGACCTCAACGAGCGGGCGGTGGTCAAGCTCGCTACGAAACGCAAGCACCTGACTGACATCATCAAGATGATTGCCTATCAAGCTGAGAGCGATCTGCTCGCGCTGCTGCGACCTCACCACGCCTGCGCCGATCCCAAGCGCAAATCGCCGCATCACGTGGCGATCAAGTGCGGTGGCTCAGGAACGGCGCCGTTGCACGGGCCTTTGCGGACAGCTTGTCCGCGGCGCCGCTGCATACTCCTTGCGCCGCGATGACAGTGCGTGGTGTTCTGCTCTGCCAAGCCGGAACACGCGGAGGCCTTTGCCGGGCGGGTTCGGTGGGGAACCTACTTCCCTCGAAGGAATGAAAGTATCACTGCGATGGCCTGCTCCGGTTGCTCCTCCATGATCCAATGGCCGGAATCGCTGATCACCGCGCCGCGCACATCGGTCGCGGCGAAACCTATTTCGGTCGCGAGGTGCGTGCCGTAGGAATGATCACCGCCGATCGCTAGCACCGGAATCTTTAGCTTGCCTTTGGCCAGCAGCTCCTGATTGTCGATGGCATCCTGCGCAAAGGCGGCGAACTGTCCGCTGAATGCATTGTGGATGGCGCCGGGCAGAGCATAAAGCGCGGCATAATGATCACGTGTCCGTTCATCGATGTGGACAGGATTTGCGGAGAGTTCGTTGTAGAACCGGTCCAACAGGATTCGCTCACGTCCGGCCACGAGCCGTTCCGTATCGGGACCGCGGAAGTTGAAGTGCCAAGTCTTTGGGTTCTTTAATTGATCGTCCCAGTGGCCGATCCCCGGCAGAGGCGCGTCCATGACCACCCACTTCGTTGTTTGATCCGGATATAGCGCCGCAAAGGCGTAACCCACCATATTGCCGATGTCGTGGGTCACGAGCTCGATTTTTTTGATTCCCAGCTGGTCCAGGATTGCGGCGATGTCCCGAGCCTGCGCGATCTTTTCGTAGCCGGCTTCGGGGTGGGACGACAGGCCCATCCCGCGCAAGTCGGGAACGATGACCGTGTGGTCTTTGACCAGCTCTTCAGCGAGAGACACCCACATATCGCCGGTGTCGCCGAAGCCATGAAGCAGTAGGACCGCTGGACCATTGCCGCCAACCCGAACGTATTGGGTGCCGCCACTCACGGGCATCTGGTGGCCACGAAATGCCGATGACCAAGTGAGATGAGGCATCGCATGATTCCCTTAAGTGAACGCTGGTAGCGCCCCTTCTATTACTCTGTCTTGGCTAAAAGCCGTACTCTTGTTGAGAATTTGACCAAAACAGTCAAGCATCTACTTTCGGCCGTTGCCCATGTCTTATTCCGGGGCTTGGCCGAGGCCGACGGCGGTGGCGGCGGGCTAAGGGCGTCCTGATAACAAGCGGGGAGGGCGGAAGGCCGCGCCCTATGCCTGTTCTTTCGAACAGGTATCGTAGGACTAGTTGGAAAACGTCAGTCGGCATCCGTCCTGATTTGGACGCGCTGAAGGTAGCAGATGTGAAGGTCGACATCGCCGTTCGAATACGTGAAGGTTTTCACGCCGGGTGTCTGGCGACCTGCCGCATGGTGCGCTTCGGCCATCAGTATCGGGAAGAACGGCGCCCCTGCATCACTAAGGAGCGGCACCCAGTTTTCCTCACCCGTCTTCTTGTGGAGGATACGGACCGCGTTCGGGTGCTCCTTCGGCCGGTAGTGCCCGACCTCGAACGTGGCGAATATGTCGATCTCGCGCTGTAGCCACTCCCAGGCGATCAGCGCCGCGGTCGCCAGCGACTGTAAGCCCATCTCGATCGCGGTGGCACGGAACACCCGCAACTCAGCAAAGGTCGCCGTTGGCGTCTCCCGATCAGATGACTCCAGGTCCATCGCAGCAAACGGATTCTTCATAGGTAGTTTGCCGGGATTACGGCGGTCCGCGACGTTCCAGGCACGACGGCAGGACTTCATAGCGTGATTGACGGTCGTGCGGCGCTCATGCTCGATTACCTTGCCGTTGCCGTCGGCTTCCTTGACGACAAGCAGCTTGCCGTAAAGCTCGTCCACCAGCGATGTGTCGATGGCGGCGAGCTTGAGCGTCCCTAGCCTGCGGCCGTCCTTGAGGACGTAACCGCCAACCATCCGAAAGCCGACCTCATGGTTGCGCTTCGTTCTGGCGCCCAGCTTGGTAAAGCGTCGATCGGCGCGATACTCAGCGAATACCCAGTCGAGTGTGCCAGATGCCGCGATCTGCGAGGTGTTGACCACCACCGAGGCGACTGATGTCGCCACCTTGCGCCCGGTGCGCCATTCGTCGAACATCGGCAGGAGCACGGTCTCGGCGCGCTCTACCGCCTTGGCATAGTCGGTGCCCAAACCTTCACGCTGGAGCGGGCAACCGGCCTTGATATAGATGTTGTGAACGTCAAACCAGTAGCTCCAGCCCCCGCCCTTGAGCGGCAGGCGCCTCACATAGCGAGGAAGTGGGAGGGCAGAGCGGGGCGGTTTCATCGCGGGCTCACAGCAGCTTTTTCACGTCCTCGGACGTTTCGCTAGCATTGGCGTCCGTTGGGACCGTACCTGACTTGCCGGCAATTACAATGATCTGGCCTTCGGCTCGCACCTCGATGCGGACCGACTGAGCGCCGGCTGCAAAGGCGCCCTTTACCGCGCGGGTGATGTCGCCTTGTGTGAAAGTTCTGGGGATACGGGCCATCGTCTTTACGTCCGAGATTAATGCCTGTCGGAAGATCAGGATTTCCGCGTGGCCAGCCTCTACTTCATCTAGTCATTCATGTTTGCGGCGCTGGCCGACTTGACTCGTCGTTGACCTGTTTGTGCTTGCCCCTCCGTTTTCGGCGGCTGCACCAGGCGCGATCAGTACGAAGGAACGCCTGCAGCATGTGCGGTATCAATGCTGCGGTTTCGACAGGTTCGTAGAGTCTGCTGTGCTCGAACGCATAGGCATCGAGCTCTTCCTTGAGAGGCTCCAGCAGCACAATGGTGAGCCGCACCGTGCTTTGCCTGGGCAACGGACCAAGTTTCAGATCAGCCACAGTTCTTACCTCCCGATAAAGCGTCCGCGTCGGCGATCAAATCTTTCTGACCTGACAGGCTACGAGGACGAAGTCGCGATTGACGATCACCCGCACCTGAAACCCCGGCCAGATGGTAATGACCACGGCTACGTTCACGCGCCGCGGCTGTACTGAGGAAACGGCACCGTGTGCAATCCTGTCCTTCAAGCGGGGAGCGCTTCGGAATGAGACTGTCTGCAGCGCGGCCAGCAGAGCCCTGACTCGTCGTCTCGAAGCAGCCGGCGCGCGAGATGGAGGACAGAATAGCGGCGGCGATGACAGCAAACTTCATAAGTTTAACCTCCGATAAAGGCGTCCGCGTCGGCGAGCACGGTCTTTCAACCCTGGTAGGCTGCGAGGACGACGTCGCGATTCATGATCACCCGCACCGGAAACCCCGGGCGGACGGTCAGGGTCGGCTGGATATTGAGGTTGCGTTGTGTGATTTGCTGACCGGTCTGACTGAGGCTATTGCTGCTGCCTTGGCGAAGCGCTGACGCGATGGCGCTGTCGTTGGCGTTGGAGCCGAGCTCGGCGCCGATGCCGATCACCGTTGAGAGCACCGCCCCCATGAAGAGCCGGTCCCAGTGCTGATCGACCTCGTCTTCGAGACCGATGAAGCCTTGCGGATCGGCGCCGGGCTGGCGCTCCAGCACGATGGAGCGGCCATTCGGCAGCATCAGCCGCGTCCACACCAGGAGCAGGCGGTTCTGTCCGAAGGCGACCTGGCTGTCATAAGTGCCGATGAGCTTCGAGCCTTGCGGAATCAGCAGGTACCGGCCGGTTGGGCTTGTAGACATTCTCGGTGACCTGCGCCGTGACCTGGCCGGGAAGGTCGGATCGCATGCCGGTAATGAGTGCAGCCGGAATGACCGAGCCGGCCTGCACCACGT
>JASHRR010000528.1 GCA_030037185.1 Xanthobacteraceae bacterium
TGCGTGAATCGCCCCCGCCAACAATTTCGCCTTTGCGTGCCCCGACCTACAGCCTCACTCGAAAACGTTCGATCGCGCAAGATCGATGCCCCCTGAGCATAGATCACCTGCGCCGGAGGCCGGTTGGGGTCAAGCTGCAGTCGATATACAAGAAACGTCCTCCCTTTCCTCAATGCGCGGTCATCGTCTCATGCGCGGACTTAAGCCCAGCGTCCTGTTTTCGCCGATCAAGCTCGGCGATCTCGAACTGCCCAATCGCATCGTCGTGGCCCCCATGTGCCAGTACAGCGCCCTCGATGGGTGCGCCACGGATTGGCACTTCGCGCATCTCGGCATGCTGGCCAATTCGGGCGCCGGCCTCGTCATTGTTGAGGCGACCCATGTGGAGCGCCACGGCCGCATCACCCATGGCTGCATGGGGCTTTATTCAGATGATTGCGAAGCGGCGCTCAAGCGCATCGTCGATTTCTGCCGCCGCGCCGGGACCGCGAAGCTCGGCATCCAGCTTGCCCATGCGGGCCGCAAGGCCTCGGCGCAGCGGCCTTGGCAGGGCGGCGGTCCCCTGCAACCGGGTCAGGACCCTTGGGAGACCGTTGCGCCGTCTGCGCTGGCGTTCGGACCCGGTTGGTGCATCCCGCGCGCGATGGTGGCGGAAGATTTCGCACGGGTGCGCGGCGCCTTCGCGGCGGCGGCAGAACGCGCGGTGCGGATTGGCTTCGACGCGATCGAGCTGCACATGGCCCACGGCTATCTCGCCCACAGCTTCATGTCGCCGCTCTCGAACCAGCGCACGGATCAATATGGCGGCTCGTGGGAGAATCGAATGCGCTTTCCACGTGAGATCGCCGAGACGGTGCGGCAGGTGGTGCCGCGCACCGTCGCCCTCGGCGCCCGCGTCACCGGCAGCGACTGGCTCGACGGCGGGTTGACGGCGGCCGATGCCGTCGTCTGCGCCAAGGTGCTCAAGGCCGCGGGCTTGGATTACCTGGACATATCCTCGGGGGGCATTTCACCCGACGCGCGCACGCCGACCACGCCGGGTTACAATGTCGATATCGCCGAACAGGTGCGCGCCACCGGCGTCTCGACCCGCGTCGTCGGCTTGATCGTGACACCGCAGCAGGCCGAGACGATCGTGTCTGACGGCAAGGCCGACATGGTGGCGTTGGCGCGCGCCGTCCTCGATAATCCTCACTGGGCCTGGCATGCGGCGCACGCCCTTGGCGCCGATATCAAACGCCCCAACCAGTATATGCGCTCCGCACCGTCGTTGTGGCCTGGGGCGACGTGCGGGTTGCGCCCGGAAGCGGCCGCAGGCGCTACGCGTATTGCCCCTTACGGCACATGCCGTTGACTCACCGCACCAAACCCAACCAATCCCGCGCTCGCAAGCCGGTCGAGGTCCGCGGGTCGATCGACATCCCACAGGCGCGCCGGCTCGCGCCAGCAGAGGCCGAGCCGGGCGAGGCGGCGGCGTGTTTCCGCCATCACGGATGAAGTGCTCCAGGTCATGCCTTCAAACAGCGCCGGCTCCGGTCGCTGCATGCCGATCAATCCGTAACCGCCGTCATCCACCGGTATGATGACTACGTCCATCCCATCGACGAGGCCCTGCGCCGCAGCGCGCAAATGTCCGGGCGCGAGCGCTGGACAATCGGTGCCGACCACCATCGCGGGGGCCTGTGCGGCCGCAAGCGCAGCCATCATGCGCGCGCCGAGGTCGCCTTGCGGCTGCACCGCGAGAGCGACGCCGAGCTTTGCGGCGATTGTCTCGAACAGGCAGTGGTGGAGATCGGGCGTCGCCCACAGAGTAACTGGACCAACCGCCGCCGACCGTGCGGTGATCGCGGTGTGGGCGATAAAGCGGGCCTGGAGGTTGGCGGCGCCGTCGGCGCCGAGCACAGGCGCGAGCCGCGTCTTGGCGAGCCCGGGGAGCGGCGCCTTGGCGAGGATTGCGATCGCTACCGCCTCAGGGTTGCCGGGGGGCATAGGATCGGGCATAGGATCGTGCCAGTCGAGCGGGGTCTGCGCCGAGAAAATAAGCGAGCCGCAGGCACCACATGAGGACAATCGTTTTCATCACGCCATGCTTTTCCCAGCGTCGCCCCGAAGTGACGACCCGCGATGAGATGCACAGCGGTGGTCCTGTGTGCTTGAGGCGCTTCGCCATGGCGATGTCCTCCATCAGCGCGATTTCGGGAAAGCCCGGTCCGAATGCCGCCCGCGCCATGAAGATCGCCTGGTCGCCCGTGGCGATGCCGGTTATCCGCGAACGCAGGTTCATCATAGCGGCGATAACTGGAAAGAGCGGGTGCCCACCCGCAATGCAAACGTTGAATCGTCCCCACCTGCAGCCGGAGCGGAGCAAGCCATCGCGGATGAGCGCGTCGGCATCGCGCGGAAGGTGCGTGTCGGCATGCAGAAAAAGCAACACATCGCCGCCCGACGCCGCGGCCCCGGCATTCATTTGCGAACCGCGCCCGCGTGGCGCCGCAATGACGAGATCGGCCAGCGGACGCGCGAGCGCGACCGTCGCGTCGCTGCTTCCGCCGTCGGCCACTACGACCTCGACGCCCCGCGCGCGCAGCGGCGCCAGTGCAGTCAGAGCTTCCGCGATGCCGTCGGCCTCGTTAAGCACCGGCATGATGACGGACAGTTTCATTCTGCCGCCGATCCAAGTGCCTGCGCGATAGTGCGGGCGGGGCTGTCAAATATGCGCTGCGCATAAGATGCATGCGCGGGCGTGCCGGCCGGCCAGCGGGCGATGAAGCGGTCGAGAAATTGCTTGCGGTCGTAGCCGACCGCAAGCGCATCGATATGCACACCGTCGCGCTCGAGGCCGTAGACCGGCCGGTGAGGCGAGGGCGTCGTTGCGATCCGCGAGATGAGACCATGGCCCGTGCCCTTAAAATTCGGCATGCCGGCGGCGCCGTTGTTGATCACCGTGAGGCGGCCGTTTGGCAGCGCGGTGTCGTGCAGGAGGGGGAGGCAGGTGTGGGTGGAGGCGAATACATCAATGCGGGAACGGGCCCGCAGGTCGGCGAGCCTGGTCGGCGGCGCAGCGGCGAGAACCTCGCGCGTGAAGCCCCAACCCGCGAGCGAGGTGGCGTCCCCATGGACGATGCCGACACACAGGCCGCCGATCTCAGCCACGAGGTGCATCGGCAATCCGGCAAGGCGCGCCTGTGCAGACGGAGCGCGGTCCGCGGTGCTGCGCAATTCGTTCAAGATAAGGTTGGAACGCATTACCACATCGTCGGCGACCGCGCTCGGATAGGCGCAGCCGCATCCAGCGCCGATATCCAGGGTGCGAGCGATCTCGGTTTCAACATTGCCGCGCAGCGCGCGATGGGGCGTGACGGCGCGCTCGACCGCATCGAACCATTCATCCTCGGCATCGAACCAGTGGAAGTCGCCGTTGTAGACGATCGCGATGCTGCCGCGCTCCCCCGCCGCGAGCCGTTCGATCGCGTGGGCTGCGGCAAGGTTTCCGTAAAGACCGCCGGCGACGTAGAGAATCTCAGCAGCAAAATCTGCCGGTCTGGCAAACACCGCGGGGTCGTAGAAATAGTCAAGCGGGCACGTGCGGCCGGCGGAGAGAGACGGGACTTTCTCCTCGCGCTTGCCATGTGGATCGCCTTCCCCTGAATTGGGGAGGTCGGCCCGCGTCAGCGGGCCAGGAGGGGGTGACGGCGCTTCCGCATGAACTGCGCCGCCAGCCCCCTTACTGCCCTCGCCCGTATGCCCCGCTTGCGGGGCACGGCAGGGAACGAGCGTCGGAGGATCAGGGACGGGGCCACCGCACGCCGGACTGGCTCGAGCAGTCTCTCCGTTCAGGGGCGGACGGCAGCCTGCGCTCATTCGGCTGCGTCCTTCAGTGCTCCGCCGCAGCTCGACCCTTGGCCGGCGGTGCAGCCATAGCAGTGGCCGGCGGCCTGGATCGGGTTGTTTTCGAGATCATCGGTGAGCAGGTGTTCGAGCCGGCGTCGTGCGCCGTCCGGTCCGCTCAGCGGCAGATCGAGCATCTGGTTGAAGTCGCAATCATAGAGATCGCCGCGCCAATCGACCGATACGAGGTCGCGGCACATGACGCCGTCGAGGTTGTCGTCGCGATGGGCGGCGCGCAACAGCCCGATGTAACGATCGAATTCGCCCTTGGAAATCAGCGTCGAGCCAAACCGTTGAATTGGCATATTGGCAAGCGTGAACAGGCGATTGAATACGATGCCGAATTTATCCCCAAGTTCGCGCCGGTAGTCGGCCTCGAGTGCGTCCTGGGGCGGCGGCAGCGAAGGACCCTGCGGATTGTAGACGAGATTGAGAATGTGGCGCGTTCCCTCGCGTCCATAGCCAAGCGCATTGAGGCGCTGCAGACCTCTGATCGAGCCTTGGAAAACACCCTTGCCGCGTTGCCTGTCCACGTTATCGGCGAGGTAGCAGGGCAGCGAGGCGACGATTTCGACCGCTTGAGCGGCCAGAAACTCGGCAAGGTCTTCCTGGCCGGCCAGTTCCAGGATCGTGAGATTGCAGCGATCGATGACCCGCACCCCAAGATCGCGAGCCGCGCGAACCAGCCGGCGGAAATGCGGATTGAGTTCGGGCGCCCCTCCGGTGATGTCGAGCGTTGCGATCTGCCGGCACCCCAGTACCGCAAGCACAAGGTCGACGGTTTCGCCTGCCATCTCCTCGGTGCGGTTCGGGCTCGCACCGACATGGCAATGCACGCAGGACTGATTGCAGCGGTAGCCGACATTGACCTGCAGGGTGTCTATGCGTCGGCGGGCGAGCGGAGGGAATTCGATCTTCGCAAGAAGCGGCCAAGTATCGCGCATCGCGGGTCCCGAGATAGATTTTGCCTGACTATAGCGCGTTCGCAGGAAAGCGGATCACCTGTTTGCCGCCATACCCGCTTTGCGGCTCTTTCTTGCGGCCGTCTTGCGGCCGTCAGCGAGGAAGGCGATGGGTGGGCAGACGAGACTGGACGGCCTCGGCCATGACTGTGGAGCAATGGTTCAACATGAACTTACCGTATTTGCTGCATATATCGGCCTTTTGTAGCCTGCCACAACGTTGCCCTCACGACCAACTTGCACAGCCTGCCAAGTTACTTGGCTGCCCTCACTACCTCGCCATCGCTGGAGAACGATTTTTTAGAACGTGCGCTCGGCAAGGCGGGATTTCCGAGCGCAAAGCGATGATCGACCCACTTATCCCTACCCCGGGCTAAAGGCAGTTTGTCGACATCATATAAGATATCCTTACCTATGGTCGGCGAGGTCAGCACTCCAGCACCGCCGAGGAGGAGGCTTAAATGGATCGGACTGAAAGGCCTTACGTCTCGCGCCAGCCGCTGTGGGCTTTGACTAAGCGCTATATGGTTCTTGCGGTTGATAGCGATGCACGCATTCACCGACGCTATTGGGGCACGCTTGGGAAAGCAGAAAGGTCTTACAAGGATCTCGCCGGAGCGAGTGTGCTGGTGCAGTTAATCGACACCGAGGGCAGCGAGGAGGACGTCATCTTGAAACTGTGGGAAAGAAAGGACGCTTAAATAGAAAGCAGCCCGATGCAGGCTTCAAATAGCTGTATCGCCGAGGGACCTGCATCTCCCCGAGGGCCCGCAAGGGCGACCTTACTCGCTTCGGGCCGCCGATATTCGGGCGGTGTCTGCACAGGCTGATTCGGGTGAGTAGTCACCGCCAGCTCTGCGCTCCGGCAGGGTGACGGCCTTGGGATATTCCCAGAGCACACGCTCTAGGAACATGGCCATTGCAGTCGGCGTCAGCGCCTCGCCCGTGCTGATCAGGAGCTCAGCGCTGCGAGCGGAAGTGGTGAGCCTGGACTAGATTTCCTCGCGGCCGTCATGCCGGTCTCTCTGGTCTCATCGTCATCGGTTTCGGAGTGAAACAGAGACCCATCCCGGCCTTCGTATTCACCTCGCCAATGTCTGGGATTTTCATGATGCCGGTCAGTGAACCAGCGATACCACTCACCGGCTCAGACTTACGCTTGACGCTGGGCCTCGGCCTCGCTGCTTAGCTCTCAGCGCTGCGAACCGGCTGTCAATCTTGCGCTGCCACTCTGAGACCTTGGCTCGGCCCGCGGGGCAGTCGCGCTCTCAAAATCTCTTTTCTACGTTTGTGATCGTCCTCGCCTCTGAGCTTAGCCATTCGGAAGACTTTCTGTTGGCCGTTCTGAGCGACAGCGACGCTCGAATGTCTATCCAGTAAGTGGTTGCCACGGCAGAAGAGTTAGAGGCGACGGCATCTGTTCGATGTGAACAACTGCAGCGGCACGCCGAGCCTGAAGTTCGCACAAATGCCCGCTGACGTCACCTGCCGGGATACCACGGCCGCGTACCGCTTTGAGGACGCGGGCGTCATTTCGGGACGCCATCGCACGTGGCCGTTGGCGCTGTGCGGATCGATTTCCCCCGCACGCCGTGCCGGCATGCGCCCTGCGCCTGCTCGATTTCCGGAACGCCCATGATTTAGCAGCACAATGCCGGGCAGCATTCGGTGGGCGCAGGAATCCGGTCCATCAATGAGCCTGAGCCTGCGGATCGGCGATCGCCGAACGCGGCGCCGCCCGGTCGAGAGCGAAGCGGCCGAAAGCGGGGATTTTCAGCGCCGGGTGCTCAGCGTCGAGTCCCGCCACAAGGCCGAGCAGGTTAAATTCAATGCCCTCCACCTTGCCGATCTTGAATCCCAGGAGCCCATAGAGGCTTGCCTCGAAGCCCGTGCCGCTGGCCGTGCGGCCTAGCAATGCACCGTCAATGCGATAATCCTTGCCGATCGCCTCCGGCGGCAGGGCGATTTCAAGCTCTGGCGCCGCGCGCAGCACGGAAGCCACGAAGGTATTGCTGTTGGGGCCCGGCCACAGGCGATAGTCGCCGTATTGCGCATACGGATACGCCATGATGGCAGCCTCGATCTTGGGGATTGCGGCGGCGGCGCGGACGCCGCGAATATCGGCGACGATGCGCGGCCGGTCGCCCAGCCAGTACCCGTCCGGCGGCCGGCCGTTGATCCGCAGCGGCCAGCCGAAGCCGGTCACTTCGTAGCGGGTGTACGCAGTCGCACCGGCGGGCTTTAGCACAATCCAAGTATGGACCGCGAAAATGCTCCGCCAGCCGGCGGTGCGTGCCGCAAACACCACGATGCGCGCTTGCGGGTCGCTCGCCGCTTGCGGCAGGATGCCGGCGCTCGACCATCGCGCGGTCCGCCAATCTCGCGGCTCCTGGAACGACCACAGCACGGCCTTGGTCGCGACCGGAGCCAGAAAAACGATAGACAGCGTAAGGCCGATCTTGCGGCCGAAGTTTCGCATCGGTTCAGCGCCACCTTGATTGTGTCAGGAGTCGATATCATGCCGCACACGGCTAGGATATCGCGGATGCGGGCGCGGACAAATGGGGAGTCTCGTCGCGCTATTGGGTCATGCCTCGCTTGCCCGACATGATGCCAAATGACTGATTCTCAATACGATCGGAACGAGCTTCGTAAACTCGCGCGATGAATCGGGCGGTCAGATCGCGGTTGGGCGGTGCTTCCGGAGCGGGCGACCTTCGGTTATCCTGCGCTTTGAGCAATCGTAGCGACAATCGATGTAAATCGGCAAGGCTTACGCCTCAGCGGGGAACGCTCATGCTTAAAATCGCGTCAAAGGACCATTTCGTTTCGATCCCGTCCCATCGCCCGTTCCCGATGATGCCCCGCATCGCGGCCGCCGCTGTGGGCGCCTTCGCGGTGATGAGCATTCCGGCGATAGCTGAGCCGCCCGCGAGCGGGGCGATCCCGGCGCTCGCCGGCAACAGCCTCGGCTGGATCAGCGCCGGCGGCTTTCTCGATCCGCCGTCCGGGACCGGGCACGGTCCCATCAAGCAGCACCCGGCTTATCCGTTTCACGGCAACCTCGACGGTCCCGGGCAGGTGACGCCGACGATCGGCAATGTCGATGATCCGGTCCTCAAGCCGTGGGCCGCCGCGCAGATGCGGACCTCGAACGAGGAGGTGCTCAGCGGCAAGCGCGGCCTGCCGTTCTCGGCCCAGGGGCGGTGCTATCCGGGCGGTATTCCCGGGCAGTTGCTCTATCCGATCGAGCCGATGTATTTCATCCAGGCGCCGAAAGAGGTGTGGATGATCTGGCAGCGCGACCACATGGTGCGCCGCATCTACCTCACCGGCCAACACTCCGAGATTGTGAAGCCGTCATGGTTTGGTGAATCGATCGGCCGCTATGAAAACGGCGAACTCGTCGTCGACACCACCGGCCTTTCCACCCGTTTCAGCTTTATTGACAATTACCGCACGCCGCACTCGGAGAAAGAGCACGTGGTCGAGCGCTACAAGATCTCCGCCGACGGCAACATGCTGGAAGCAAGGGTGACGGTTGAGGACCCGGACACCTTCAACGAGCCGCTCAGCATGATCAAGCGCTGGCGCAGGGCGACCAATCCGGGATTGGAGACGGTCTGCGCGGAGAACAACGGCGATCATTTCAGCAAGAACCTGTTCCCGATTCCGGAAGCGAAGACGCCGGATTTTTAGCGCTGCGGGATCCCGTCGCCGGGAGCGCAAGCGAAACCCGCATTGGCGGGCTTACGGGCTGGTGCCAGAGCTCGCCTATGTTTTGCGCACCTGGAAATGCGCCACCAAATGCGATTGTTAAGGGCTGCGAGCGCCGTCATGAAAGCCGCATTGCTAAACCCGGGCGTAGCGACGCATGAGATTTCAGCCTCATCTGGGAGCGCCGATCGAATCGAATTCACCTTCGACATATTGACGTGCCAAAGTCTGCCCAAATCAATGCCCTCTGAGACTGAGTGTGACTGACGGGGACTTTGACAGAAATTGTCAGCGCGCCTCACTTGAGAGGGCGTACCTCTCGTCGGCCCGAGCGCCAGTTTGGCGAACACTGCCAAGTGAAAACGCCGGTTTTGCCCGCTTTGTTGGCGGTCGTCCCGCTGCCAAAGAAACCATCGCGAGCACGATCGCTTCGCCCGCCCGCACGAGGTCGTTGAGGCGCGGGGCTCGGCGCTTGTGCGTTCGCGGCGGGTTGGAAGGCTGCCTGCTCCTTAAGGACTTGTTGAAAGGCCTCTTTGGCAGCTCCTTGAATCGGACCGGCGGCAGGTGGATGAAAATCACCATTCTCGGACCGTCCGTCCTGCGGGCGGCCTCAAGGGCGTGCCAATAGAGATAGTTGCACAGGTACGTGCCGGCGTTGCGCGAGGGCGCTGCGGTCACGCCGGCCATGCGCACGGCCTGCACGAGGCGGGCGAGCGGAAGGGGATTGCGTAGCCCATCCCGCTGTGGCGCGATCGTCGACGCCGCCGGACGGTGACCGCCGGCATCGGGAAACCGCGCAATGCGATTGCGCGCTCGCTGTTCGACCCGCACCGCTCGCTCGCGCGTCGCGACACCGAACATGACGATGATATCGGGCTTCTCTTGCGTAAGCAGGGCCGGCAGCTCGCGATCGACCGCGTCGTAGCGGGTCGCGAACACGTGGGCGACGCGCCGCGTTCCCG
Source organism: Xanthobacteraceae bacterium (assembly GCA_030037185.1). The sequence continues at coordinate 9,530 of JASHRR010000528.1, forward strand.
CGAACGCCGGGCGGCGGCGGCGCACAAGGCGCGCCGCCACGACGCCGGCCGGGTTGACAGGCGCGCCGGGAAAGCGGCCAAAGCCGGTGATGAGAATGGTGTGCAAGAGCTATAGTCCCAATATCGCCACGATATCGTCGACCGCGACCGCCGGCGATAGCGTTCCTTCGGCGACGGCACGCTCCGTTTGCGGCAGCTTGGTCTTGAGCTTGGGGTCGTTAGCGAGCCGCGAGCGCAGCCGGTCCTCCAGGAGCGCCCACATCCATTTGACCTGTTGCTCGCGCCGCCGCGCCGCGAATGCGTCGGTTGCGGACACGCGGCGGTGGTAGGCGAGAATCTCCTCCCATATCTGCCCGATGCCTGTGCCGGTGAGGGCCGAATAGGTCACCACTGGCGGTTTCCATTCGGTGAGGCGCGGGGTGAGGATGTGCAATGCGGCGCGGTATTCGGCAGCCGCGGCGTTGGCGCGAGCGAGATTGTCGCCATCCGCCTTGTTGATGGCGATCATGTCGGCGAGCTCGACCAGCCCTTTTTTGAGGCCCTGCAGCTCGTCTCCGGCGCCCGGCAGCATCAGAACGAGGAAGAAATCCGTCATGTCGGCAACGGCGGTTTCCGACTGGCCGGTTCCGACAGTTTCGACCAGGATGACGTCATAGCCGCCGGCCTCGCAGAGCAGCATGGTTTCGCGGCTCTTTGCGGCAACGCCGCCCAGGGTGCCCGCGGCCGGCGACGGGCGGATGAAGGCACGGGCGTCGGCAGCGAGCCTTTCCATTCGGGTCTTGTCGGCGAGGATCGAGCCGCCAGTGCGGGCCGAGGAGGGATCGACCGCCAGAACCGCGACCTTGTGGCCAAGTCCGACGAGATGGCTCCCCAGCGCATCGATGGTGGTTGATTTGCCGACTCCCGGCGCTCCGGTTATGCCGACACGACGCGCAACGCCGGTGTAGGGGAGAAGGCTTTGCACCATGAGGTGCGCGGCTCGCTGATGGTCGGGGCGCCTCGACTCGACGAGGGTGATGGCGCGCGCCAAAGCGGCGCGATCGCCGGCACGCAGTCGGCAGATCAGGGAAGCAATATCCGCCGGCGGCGGGCCGGGGATCTGAGCCGCGGTCATGGGCGCTACCCTATTTGCGGCCCCTGTGCTCCAGCCAGAGCCTGAAGGTTTGGCCGGGGGTGAAGGGGCGCGGCTGTTAATCAGGCTTCTTCGGCATGCTGTTCATGTCGTGCTTGAGGACCGACAACGAAAACCGGCGAAGGATCGACTCTGTTCAGCCTGCCAGCGAACTCCTTAACCTGACAGGTGCGAACTTGTGGTCTTGAGGTTGTTCATGAACACGGAAAGATCGAGGTTACAGGCGGGCCGATCAACACATGGACGTGATCTGCCTGCCCGTTGAGTTCGAGCAGACCTCAACCGCACCCCGGCATCGCGCCTCTGCGATCTCCTTGAAGCGGTTCGGCATCTATTTGGCACCTCCGCCGATGCCCGGCACCCATAACTAAATGGCAGCGGAGCGCCTATACACCGTGGTACAACTTGGAAAACTTGACTTGTTCCGACACTTAACTAAGTGTATCAACGAATCCATGACCCTCGTCAACCGGCCCATCACATACAAGCTCCATCCGACCGCGGCGCAGGAACGCACGTTGCGGCAATACCACAAGCTGCGGTAATGCGTCGCGCGAGGAGAGGCCCATGTTCGACAACGTCCGCGCC
>JASHRR010000057.1 GCA_030037185.1 Xanthobacteraceae bacterium
GCACGGGATAGGACTGCGCACTGGCGCATACGTTTCCTGCGACGACGTGCAGAAGGACGATCAAGGCGACCGGCGTGCGCTGCATAGGGCCTCCCGCTCAGCTCCAGTTTCCGAGGGCAGATCGGGCTCCTTCCGATCCGCCAACACTATGTGGTTAAGCTTTTGCAGCCGTTCGGCCACTGATCTCCTGTCCGGCAGCAACGATCGCTCTGACGATGTTAGCCTAGCCTAGCCTAGCCGGTGCAATCTGCCCCTGAGACCGTGTCAGCCTCCGCCATCGGTATGCGCAGCAGGATGTCGCGCGCCGTCATCAGCATCCCCGGCGCGCAGAAGCCGCATTGCACGGCGTGGGCCGCATGAAAAATGCCGCCGCAGCACGTCCATCGTTATATCGTCTTCCATGCCCTCCCGCGTTTGGACTTTGCGGTTGTTGCACATGACCGCAAGACGCAAGCACCCGCCTGTGGCCCTGCCGTCAACGGCGACCCTACACCCGCCGCACGCACCGTGCTCGCAACCAAGCCGTCAGCCGGCATGGTTCGGGCAAGAAATCTGCAAGGTGTCACGCTCCACTTGGTGGCGGAGCTCAGTGCCATTCAACTCCATAATAATGGAGATCATTTGCTTTGCATCCCCTTGAGCGCCCGCAAGACCGTCGATGTGTGCAGTCGCATGACGTAGGCATCATCTTCCGTCACCAGTGTCCTCCGCGATTGCCGCGCGCAACTCATCATCCGAGACTCTGCGCTCGCCAAGTTTCTCAACCACCTCGGCAGAACATATGGTCGTGGCGCCGCCGCACGAACACCACGGAGATCGATTGGTCTCGCGACACGGCGAATGCGATCGACTTGGCAATTGCGCTGCTCTTGGCCCACCTTGAAAAAGCCCCAGCTGAGCGGAGCGACTGGTCGCGGTACGTCGAAGCCGACGATGATTTCACCAGGCGCGAGCGATGTCTGATAGTGGGCCCTGAATAAAGCACCGCCCTCGGAGCGCGCCCCCTTGGGGCGAAGCATTCGGCGGGCTGATGCAAAAAGTCGCCTCGACAATCTCCCAACGTGCGGTTCGCCATCATGGAATCCTCGGTGGCAGCGTGGCGCTGGCCGATCCGGCGGCCGACTGGCCGGGTTTGCTTGATGCCACTCGGCGCAAGCGTGCGGATCGCCACAACCCGTCCTCGATCGTGGGATGCATCGTGAAAGCGCCGATCCGGATCCTATCGGACGAAACGGAAACCTCCTTGAGCTCATCGAGCCGCCCGAGGTCGACCACCAGGGGGGGCGCCACACGCAAGTTCAGCGGCAACAGCGACTGGCCGGCCGCAATGGCGGCGGTGGTCGCGCCGTCCGACGCCAGCGCTGCGCTTGCATCCGCGACGGTTTTTGCCACCACGTAATCGAACGATGACGCTTTCATTGCGGGGCCGTCATCTTGCGCGCGCGCTCAATGGCCTCGGAGACCCGTCGCGGGGTTAGCGGCGTCTCGTTGAAGCTAGCGCCGATATCGCGAAACGCGTCGGCGATCGCGTTGGCGATGGCCGCCGGAGGGGCGATGGCGCCGCCCTCACCCAGCCCCTTCACGCCATACTCGGTTGTCGGTGCCGGATGCACGAGATGGATGATGCGGATGGCAGGCACTTGCGGAGCACACGGGACCATGTAATCGGCAAATGTCGTCGCAAGCGGTTGTCCGAGCTCATCGTAGGGAATCTCTTCATAGAGGGCCGTGCCGATTCCCTGGGCGATTCCGCCTTGGACCTGTCCGTCAACGATCATCGGATTGATCATGGTGCCGCAATCCTCGGACACCACGTAATCAAGCAGCTCGGTCATGCCATTGTCAGGGTCGACTGCAACAATGGCTGCGTGGGTGCCATACGCAAAGACGCCTCCGGAATCCGCCGGCTCGTAGCTGGCAACGGCTTCGAGCAGCGGGGCCATCCCGGTCGGCAGGTAATCGGGCCGTGCGTTGGCGGCAAATGCGATTTCGGCGATGCTGATCTTGCTGGACGAACTTTGTACCATCCCGTCCTCGATCCGGGTATCTGCCAAATCGGCCTGCAGCAGATGGGCGCCGATGCGTCGGATCTTGTCAGCCAGCATGCGCGAGGCTTTTGCAACCGCGCCGCCGGCAAAGACAATGGACCGAGAGGCAAATGTGCCGAAACCGTAGGGGCCGACCGCGGTGTCGCCGTAGCGCAGAGAAATCCGCTGCGGGTCGATGGCGAGCTCGTGTGCGGCGATCTGCGCGAGCGTGGTTTCGTGGCCCTGTCCGTGATTTTGAACGCCGACATAAATGATCACACCGCCGTCAGGCAGCATGCGAACATTTGCCGACTCGTAGCCCGGGATCAGGCGGAACTTGCGCTTCATGAATTCTGCGGTGCCGTGACCGCTTTGCTCAGTGTAAAAGGCGAAACCGACACCGATCCTGCGCCCATCCGGCTCACCAGCCGCCTGGCGCTTGCGGATCGCCGTCAATCCGATCGCATCGCGCGCCGCTTCGAGCGACGCCACGTAGTCACCCGTGTCGAGCTTGAGGCCGGCCGCGGTCTTGTAGGGAAGCTCAGCAGCGGTGACGATGTTCTGGCGGCGCAGGTCGAAGGGCTCGCGCCTGAGCTCAAGCGCGACCTCATCGACCAGCCGTTCGATCGCGAACGTCGCGCCTGGCCGGGCGACGCCGCGGTAAGGTCCGTGAGGTGCCTTGTTGGTGGCGACAGTGTGGGCGTTCAGCTTGAGATGCCTGATCCGATAGGGCCCAGTCAGGTTACGCGAGGCCATGCTGGCCTCTTGGAATGCTCCAGTCGGCCACAGCGCATAGGCGCCGGCGTCGATATAAATCTCGCCTTCGAGTCCTAGCAGGGTTCCGTCGCGATCAGCCGAAATGGTCAGGTCGTGGGTATGGTCGCGGCAGTGGACCGATGCGAGAAAATGCTCTCGCCGATCCTCGATCCAACGCACCGGATGTTTGACTTTCATAGCGATCGCGGCGACGGCAACGTCCTCTGGCATAATGCGATTCTTGCCGCCGAAACCCCCGCCAACATCAGGTGCAATGACCCGCACGCGCTCCTCGGGGATGCCAAGCATCCGCGACAGCGCCATACGCTTGACCTGTCCCCCCTGGGTCGAGAGATACACCACGAGCTCGTTGAGTCGATAATCCCAGTAGGCGAGCACGCCTCGTCCTTCGAGCGAAACTGTTGCCTGGCGGTTCAGCCGGAACCGGCGTCGCAGCCTGATCGGCGCCGACGCCAGCGCTTCTGGATTTCCCTCAACGACTGAGGTCGTGATGTAGGCGTTGCTGGGCCATTCATCGAAAACGCGTGGACTATCGGGACGCATGGCGGCAATGACGTCGACGACCGCTGGCAGTTCCTCCATCGCGACGTCGACTTTGTCCGCAAGGTCCTCCGCCTGAGCTCGGGTCGGCATAACGCAGGCAGCAATCGGCTGCCCGACAAATCGTACCCTGCCGTCCGCCAGAGGCGGATAGGGACTGTGGCGATGCGCAGCCAACTCGGGACCCGCCTCAAGCACGTTGATGGGGCCTATATCGGTCAGCGTGAAAACCCTTGCGGCTCCGTCAGAAGGCTTCGTCACCCTGCGGACCAGCGCGCTCGCCATCCGGCTGCGAACAAATGCAATGTCTTGGACCCCCGGCATGGCGATATCGGCAATGAACGTACTGCGTCCATGCAGATGACGGGCGTCCTCCTTGCGGAGCATGCTCGCGCCAATCCAGCCTCCTGAGCCGTTCCGACTACTCATTCAGCACCCCCCTCTCGCGTTGAATGCCCGACAAAAAATTGGCTGTCGTATACGATATCGCTATTTCGTATGCAGTAAATTACATGCTCGCTTGCTGCACACGTTCCGAGTAAGTTTGCACGGTCAGTTCGAAAAAGCCCGTACCGACACAGATAGCCCATCAGATAGCGCTGCCCCCATGTGATAGAGCGTCCCGACAGCGCCCGCCAGCAGCGCGGCGCGCCCCGCTTCGGTGAACTTACGCGGATGGCAGCGCCAGGGCAGAGGCGGCGACCGGCGCCGGCAGAAGGCCGCCATGGCACGGAGGGCGACCTCCAGCGTGACACAGCACCCCGCCGAGGACGCTGGCAAGCTAAACGGGGCATGTCGATCGCCGCGCTGTCGAAGGCGACGTCGCCGGACCTTTTCGCGATCCGCCACCACATGTCCGGACCGGCCGGCAGCGGTCTGCGCTGAACTCAAGGTCGCTGCTTCGATCACCGACGGAGGCGGTGCCAACGCCATCAAAAATCCACTGACACGCTCGCCATGAATGTTCGCGGCGTGCCGAGATAGGCCGTGTTGGCGCCAGGACTGCCAACGATATTGCCGTCCGCGATCGAGACGTAATATTTAGTGTTGGTAACGTTGAGCACCTGAAAGCGTGTGGTCACGCGATGCTGCAGCACTTGCGTGGTATAGCGTACTCCCGGGTCGAACGTGGCAAAGGAGGGGGCAAAGGAATTGTTGGTGTTGGTTGCCGCTCTCTGGCTCTCATAGTGAGCGGCCGCGGTGATCGCGAAACCGTTGAAGAACGCGGGATGATAGTCGAGCGCGACATCGCTTTTGAACTGCGGAACGCCGACCACGAATTTATCGTTCGTTGTCGCAACGCCGGTATCCTCCAACCTTGCATCGATGTAGGTTACACCGCCGAATATACTGAGGTCGGGTGTTATCGCGCCTTGCACGAACAACTCGGCACCGATGTTCCTTTGCATGCCGATGACCTGGAAGAGGTTCGTCGTCGGGTCTGTAGCGGCGGCGTACGGACGCGTCATCCGGAATCCGTCGAGCGTGATCAGGAAATCCTTCGACAGGGCATATTTGACACCGGCTTCGTACTCTTCATCGTGATACGGCGCTAGGAACTGATTGGCATTGGCTGTGCCCACCGGGGCCTGATCGCTCTGTTCAATACTGTTGGCATACGTCGCATAGAACGTGAGTGGGGCGATCGGCTTATAGATCAGGCTGACCGTGGGACTGAGGACGCCGTTCGCCGAGTTGGAACTCGTTACATTCCCGCTGACACCATAGCTCTTCGAGCTGAGGAACGAACTGTTCAGCACAGCTTGAACAGCCCACTGTTTGTTAAAATGAAACGTGTCACCAAGAATGATCGACTGCTCGTTCAACTCACCCGATTTGTATTCGCCGCCGTTGGCGGGAATTGACGTTGACGGTGGGAACACCACGGGATTGGCCAGTGTCGACGAACCGAGAGGCACGGCGATCGAGTTGCGATAACTGTATTGGCCGTTGACGAAGCCGTTCGTGCCGATCGTCACATCGTTCATGAAGCCGAGAATATCGACATGACCATTGAGCGAGGCCGTGTTGCTGGCGATCGTAAAATGTGGGACCGCGGTAAAATTCTTGGTGACGGTGAAATCCCCGGTGTTGTCGATCATCGTGTTGGTGATGCCGAAGAGATTGCGTATGGCGTTCTCGTAAAGCCCGCCGATCTCCATGCTCCATTGATCATTAAACTGATGTTTGAGCTTAATGATCCCGGTGTCGGAGGTGAGATCCGTACCGGCGCCCGGCTGGCCATAGCCCATCTTTGTTGGATCGACCGCGCTGGGTAGAATGGTGCTCTTGTTGCTACTGCTGCTGCTGGCGCCATCGTAGACGATGCTCCCCGGAAGACCGTACGCCTGCGCATTATAGTGGCTGAAGTCCGTTTCAAGGACGGTGTCTTCGTTGATATGAAAGTCGAGGGCTGAGCTGAAAAGGGTGCGATCCGTAGAGCTTTCGGGGACATAACTCTCGCCATCACCACGCACGATATTGAAGCGATAGCCGACAGCGCCGGCGCGGCCGCTGGCATCAAGTTGTTCCGTGAAAGTGCCGTCGGAGGCAAAACCTTCGGTGAAACGGGCCATCGGCGTATCGGTCGGACGCTTCAGAACGTAGTTGAACACGCCGGCAGGCGTCTCAGGCCCGTAGAGTGAGCCCGCAAGCCCATTGAGAACCTGAATGCCGGCAAGGTTCTCCGCCGGAATGGCGGTTGTTCCAATGGCGTTCAAGCCATCGATCCGCGTGTTCTGCACGATGCTGCCCTGGAAGCCGCGCGATTGGGGCCGCGATACTTCGAAGCCCTGCTGATCGCGAATTTCGGCCGACGGCAGGAAGTGCAGAAGATCATTGACCGTGTGGTCCTGCTGATTAATTATCAGCTCTTCGGGAATCACAGTGATCGATGTCGGCGAATCGAGGATCGATTTGTTGCCGAGAGGTCCCAGGTTCGCGGTTTCCGTGTGGTAGGTAGGCGTTACGGCGGAGCTTCCGGTGCCGCCCGCAGTGGTTGCCGAGGAATCGTTCCGAGAATTGGCGTGTGCTTGCGAAGGGGTGCGCTTGG
>JASHRR010000529.1 GCA_030037185.1 Xanthobacteraceae bacterium
CCGCAAGCGAAGCTGAGCGACATGCAAGCGTATGTTATTTGTTCAAACAGCGTCTGCAAGAATATGGCGCCAGCCTTGCACCTCACCGGATTGCCGCGGTAGCGCGCGGGTGAGGCGAGCGTCGGACAGCTCCAGGTTAGCAAGGTGCGGGCGACATCGCACAGGCCACGGCGGACTGCCGGTATAGCCCGTCGGCGAGCAGCGTGTCGCGCCAGATAACGATGGCGATAATTCGAGCCGGGCTGCGCCGGGCGCCCCCAATGGCCCCCCGGAGGAGACTCACTGGTGCGTCTTTGAGGGCTGGCCCGTGCCCCCAACCCAGCGGGGACGCGAAGGGCCTCTTAGGAGTCCGGCGGGACATGTCCCGTCAGCGTGGGGTCGCGCCAGGTCGGGCGTCGCTGCGGTCGATGGCATGGAGCGCATTCAGTTCGATTTTTCCTTGACCTGGGAATTAGCCGGCTCCAGCGCGTTCGCCGCTCGGCAGTTCAAACGCCAAGTCAAGCCCGTGGGCGCATAATCGAGTTCGACCGCACCATCCACGCTTTGCTTCGCCATTCCTTCAATCACCATCGTGCCGAACCCGCGCCGCTTCGGCGCTGACACGCGCGGCCCTTCCCGCTCGGTCCAGCTCATCGTGAAGGTCTCGCCGTGAGTCCCCCAGGAAACATCGACGCGCCCCCTATCTGTCGAGAGCGCCCCGTATTTTCCGGCATTGGTCGCAAGCTCATGCAGTGCCAGACCGGTCGCTTGGGCCGCGGCTGCGTTCAGACGCAGATTCGGGCCGTACACGGCAATCCGGGGCCCGACAAGGTCCGCAAAGTGAGCGAGCTGAGCGCGAACCAAATCCCCGACGTCGACTCCCTGCCACTCGTTCCGGACCAGCAGGTCTTGATTGGCCGCAAGCGCCCGGATGCGCTCAGTGAACCGCCCGACAAAGTCTTCAGGCTCACGGGCCGCGGTTTGACGGGCTATTGCCTGCACGAGATTGAGCATGTTCTTGGCACGATGATTGGCCTCGCGCATAAGCAGGTGCTCGCGTTGCTCGCTTTCTCTGCGTTCTTCCTCGCGCCGTTTGCGCTCTGTAATGTCCTGAGCTGTCCCGACCATCATGACAGCGCGTCGCTCGGGCGGGGCACCCTCGAAATGCGTAAGCCCGTGAGCCTCCACCCACCGAACCTCGCCGTCTCCCCTAAGGTGCCGGAACTCGGTTGCAAAGGTCTTGGGATCGGTGGGGTTGAGCGCCGCTTCGACGGCCGGCCAAACCCTCTCTAGGTCTTCCGGATGTAACCGCTTCGTGAACTCTCGCGTATCCGTCTTGTCTTCGGCAACGTCGAACATTTGCTTCAATCGTGTGTCCCACAAGGTGACATGGTGGAGCGGATCGTACTGCCACCACCCGAGCCGGGCCGCGTCGAGCGCAAACTGCAGACGATCTTTGCTCGCCTGCATTGACTGCTCAGCCTGCTTGCGCTCGCTGATGTCGCGGACGATCTTCGCGGCACCGAGAACGCGTCCTTCGGCATCGCGCACGGGTGAGATGGTGACTGACGCGTCGACGGTTCGGCCGTCCTTGGTGACGCGTTTCGTCTCAAAGTGCATGATGTTCTCGCTCCGGGCAAGGCGGGCAAGGATCATGTCCTCCTCCGCCTGTCGGTCAGCCGGAATAAGGCGCCGGATCGACTGCCCGATCATCTCGCCAGCCGAATAGCCGAACATGCGCTCGGCAGCCTCATTCCAACTCGTGACGATACCGTTCAGCGTCTTGCCAACAATGGCATCAGCCGACGATGTCACGATGGCGGCAAGATGCGCCCGAACCTCCTCGGCATTCTTGCGTGCAGTGATATCGCGTACGATGCCGCCGGCTCGGACCGGCATTCCTGCGGCATTCGTTTCCACCCGGCTCTGATCCTCCAGCCAACGGATTGCACCATTCGGCATCACTACGCGGAATTCGAAGTTGCAAATGTGATCGGCATCGAGGTAGGCACGGCGTGCGACGTACTCCTCGAACCGTGGGCGGTCCTCCGCGTGCATGCGAGAGCGCAGCAGCGCCCTGGATGCGGGGTCGCCAGGTTCGATCCCGAGCAGTTTGCGTGTTTGCCCCGACCACACCAGGGTGTCGCTAACGTAGTCGTAGTCCCAGTGACCTAAGCCGGCGCCCTCCAACAACCAGTGCAAGCGCTCTTCGCTCTCACCTAGACCCCGCTTGTCCTCCCGCAGCATGGCCTGCTGTTCGGCGTCTCTGAGGGGCACCCCCGTGCCTTCATCGTCATGTCGTGTTGCGGCCATCACGCCCCCCCTCTGCGGTCAACGATCTTGCAGCGCGCAAATTTTAGCTCATCCGGTCGGACGCGGCAGCAGTGACGCACCAGCGCAAGCTGGATCAGCTCCCGCAGCATCGAGCACCCTCCGTAGAGGCATTCATCTGCCAGCATCCTGTCCGGTCATTAGCCATCTCCTCAAACTCGTCGCACAACGCTTCTTCCCCTCCCTGGCTCCTCAGGCGGTGGCCGGAGACGATCGGCACCCAAAGCGTGTGATGGGACAACTGCTTCGCTGCTGATTTAATGGCAGCGCCAGTGTCTTGTTCCGCCGCTAGGTCCGCTGGTGCCAATGCGCCGCTGGTGGCTGGCGCCGATCCTTCCCGGTCGGGCCACGTGGGGAGACTGCGGCCCCTTCAGGAAGCGCAGAAATTGGTGTCGTGTTCATCGCGAGCTGCCAGCAGGGTGTGCCGAAATGCTCCCAATTAACGGCGGCATTGTGCCCACGGCGGGCGCGCTTCCACATATCAATATATCAATCCATTTCATTGGGGGCGGCATTGGCGGTTAAACGGTCGTCCCGCAGCAGGGAGCCAATCATGAAACGTAGACAATTTCTCCAAGCCGCTGGTCTCAGCTTAGCCACAGCCGCGGTCGCGCAAACTAATCCGGCCATCAAGTGGCGGCTAACGTCGAGCTATCCTAAGTCACTCCACACGGTGTATGGCGCGGGTGAAACAATTACGAAATTCGTGACCGAGGCGACTGACAATCAATTTCACAATTCAGGTATTCGCGGCCGACTAAATCGTTCCCGCCCTGGGTACCATTCGGCCTAAATGGGCGTCGGCTCAATGCCTGGTTTCACCATGGCGATAGTATGAAGCTGATGAACGGCCTTTGCAAAAGATTTAACGTCTATGCGCGACCGGCAGGCGACACGGGTCGCCAGATGGGCGGTTGGTTTTCGCAAAGAAATCAAGGAAGTTGGCGAATTCCGTCGCTTGAAATTCCCTATAGGTGGTTTCGCGCTAGGCACTACGCAAACTGGTGGCAGGAAGGACAGAACTGAGGCCATTCTCGCGGCCCATTATGGAGGCGTGCTTAAAGGCTTCAAATGAGGTCAATGCCGACACCGCCGCTCGCAGCCAGGATTTCAAGATGGTTCTAGAATCGATAATCGATGCAGACATTCCGAAACGACATAACTTGCGGCGGGCCGAGCGCCGCATTGGTTCATCTTCGGTAATGACGACGCTCACCCACCAACCGTGGGTCCGCTTCGGAAGCGGAAGGACCGCGGCTGACGTTTACCGCATCAAAGGACGCGCCTGCGATGCTTTTGGCTGCCTGGGAGAGTCACGGGGACGTAGGCGAAAGAGCGCGGACGCCGCGGCCCCTCGCCCCGCTTGCACCCTGTACACCCTACAGGACCGCAGACGCCTTCGGGTCCCAAAGCCCCCGTGCAGCCTGGCCAGCGACAAATCGACTCCCCGGCTCCCCGGTCCTGCTGGGAGCAGGGGAAACATCGGGATGCAATGGGGTGAGAAGTGACCTACTCCGTATTGGAGGCAAGCCCTCGGCGCGAAGCTCTAATGGCAGCGCCGGTGTCTTGTTCCGCAAGCAGGGCCGCTGACGCCCAACGGGCGCCGATGGTTGACTGACACCAACCTACCCTCCTCGTCGGGTAAGGTGCGATCATCACGCCCTTTTCTCGCGGAAGAATAAGGTGTATGGTTAGCTTATGGGGGAACGCGTAGAAGTAGCGCTCTGATTGGCAGCGTTAGTGCCCGCGGCGGGCGAGCATCCTCAAAGGCGTCGGGGCAGCATCCCGGATTTTTGCTCGGGATGCATACCGTTTCTGCTATAATTTAATATAGGAGAAATTGTATGGCTCGCAGAATGATCATAGGCATCGTTTCAACCGCAGTTCTTACTCTCTCAGCCGTGGCGTTTGCGCAAGAGCCTGGTCAAGGTGCATCGTCAATCCCGGATTTCTCCGGCGTATGGGGCCACCTCACTTTTCCCGATGCCGAGCCGCCGTTGAGCGGCGCGGGACCGGTACGGAACCTTTCGCGCGTGACCATCGAAGTAGCCCAGACACTGGCTCCATATAATGGAACAGCTACGGCCAGCGCAAGCCCAAACGGCGTGAGCAACATTTCTGAGCTGGTGGGCGACTTCACCAACCCGATTTTGAAACCCGACGCGGCCGAGGTGGTGAAACAGCACGGCGAACTTTCCAAACAAAAGATTCCCTATCCCACGCCCAGCAACCAGTGCTGGCCCGGCGGCGTGCCCTTTGTGTTTTGGAACATCGGCATGCAAATGCTGCAACAGAAGGACAAAGTCACGATTCTCTACGCAAATGATTATGCTGTCCGCCACGTGCATATGAACCGCACGCATCCGGAGCATGTAGCGCCCTCCTGGTATGGAGATTCCATCGGCCATTACGAGGGCGACACGCTCGTGATCGACACGGTGGGTATCAAAGTCGGCCCCTTTGCTATGGTTGACATGTACGGCACGCCGCATACCGAGGCGCTGCACGTCGTGGAACGCTACCGGCTGCTCGACTACGAATCTGCGAACGAATCTGAGGACCGGGGGGAAGCCGAAAATTTTCGCCTTCAAGTCTCCGACACGGGTCTTGCGCGCAACCCGAATTACAAGGGCCCGGGACTGCTGCTCGAGTTTACAGTCGAGGACACGGGCGTGTTCACAACGCCCTGGTCAGCCAGGATTGTTTATCGGCGCCCACTCGGCAGTTGGCCGGAATTCGTCTGCGCTGAAAGCACGCGCGATTATATCGGCAGAACGATCAACCTTCCGCAAGCCGACCAACCAGATTTCTAAGACATCGGCCTACTCGGTTTACCCCCGACTTGATATCGTGCCGAATGCGGCACTCATTCTCCTGTTGACGCCGCCACTGTCTTGTTCCGCCGGTGATTCCCAATGGGCCCGATGGCTGGCGCCGGTCCTTCGGTCCAGGGGGGCCCGAACTGATCGCCGGGCGTTTCGAGGGTGCCGCGCAGTGGTTTTAGTGTGGGTGCTTCCTACCTACGAAACCGCTTCGGCGACGCCTTCAGCAGACCAACCAGATCGCCTTGGGCGCGTCGGATCCGATAATCTATCCATCGAATGTAGCCACCCAAAACGTTCTCGGGACGCTGCAGCCATTCCAAGCACCTTCCACGGAACCAGCCGAGCTTTGTTGTCGCGGCCGTTGCAGCCCGGAATCGCCGGACCGCCTCGCCCTCGACGCACCGGAAAATCCGTCTGGCGTGAGCCGATGCGCTTCTGGATCGTACCTACACGAGAGCGTTCCGCTCCACTCGGGACCCGCGCTTCGCTCTTCGGTTCTGTCAGCAGCTTCTTCGGTTCTTTTAGGATATATTCTCGCCCAGCTCGGACAGCGGGGTCACTACCTTCTTGTCGAACGACACAAAGGTTTCGCCGCCCAGCCAACTGCCTCCGTATGCGATGACGCCATCAGCGAAATCACTCCTGCTTTCCACCGGAGCGAGCCGAGTTTTCTTCTCGCGCCCGTTGCAGCCCGGAATCGCAGGACCGCTTTGCCCTCGATGTATCGGAAAATCCGTCTGGCGTGAGCCGACGCGCTTCTGGATCGTACCCATACGACAGCGTTCCCCACCGCTCCGCAAGCGCCGGTCCTTGATCCAACGGAGGGACGCAACGCGCCGATCCTCAGGACCCGCTCTTCGGTTCTTTTAGGATAGCAGTTGGGTATTCTCGCCCAGCCCGGACAGCAGGGTCACTGCCTTCTTGTCGAACGACACAAACGTTTCGCCGCCCAGCCAGTTGCCTTCGTATGCGATGACGCCATCAGCGAAATCAGCCCCGACCTCCAGCACTGCCAAGCCCGAGTCGGCCGCGGGCCGGTTCGTCACCACGTTGCCGGTTGCCAACAGGGCACGGATTGCAACTGCGATGTCCGCCGGATCGAATCTGTAGACTAGGCGGAGCACCCAGACGAACTCGCAGAGACACGCCAAAGGCACGGCGATCAACGAGGCGGCCTTGAGCACCTCATCCGCGGCGTTGGCCTGCGTGACGTCATCACGGACGGCGCTGCGAACAAGGACGTTCGTATCAACAGTGATCTTCACTCTTCGCCAGCCCAACCGGACGCCGCCGCCTCATTGATCTCTTCGAGAGTGGCAATTTTCTTGGTCTTGCCCGCAAGCACGCCAAGGAAACTGTCGATCGTACCTGTCGCTCGTGCCGCTCGCAGTCGCAGCTCACCTCCAGACATTTTGTCCAAATCGACCCGTTCACCGGGCCTAATACCCATGTGCTGCAGCAAGTCTCGCTTCAGCGTGATCTGCCCCCTTGCGGTAACCGCTTGCGACGCCATGAGAACCTCCGTCCTCACTTATGTAATGTAAATTCACATTACCCGTCAATGCCCGACATCGTATCGCCGCGGCCCCTCCGCACGGTCGGCCTAAGGGCAAAGGAACGACACCCCGTTCGCGCCGCCAACAGTGAGAAAAAGACCGGAGCCTGACACTTAATATAGCGAACCATAATGTATTGAAATTATTTGTATTTTTCTTTTGGCCTAATCGCGGCCTAATCGCCAGGAAGCTAACAGGTTCACCATTGCAAAGCGGCACCGTTTCACAACGGGCTTCTAACTTGCTCGCAAATAATTTGATCGTGCGCGGGGTTCAGGCCCTTTGCGATCCCGACCTACGCAGGATGCCGCCGTGCTCAGGCCGGTCAAGGCCAAGCCGGCCCCGAAGACGCGGCCAGCCTTGACAGGCCCTGCGCGCGGGCGGCTGCGAGATTTGGCGATCGAGTACGGAAGAATGCTCGCGGCGCGGGTCAAACTAAAGAATTGACCAGATGCCCCAGCCTCATACCCAGGCACCTCAAGCCGGGCAGTCGCGTCGCGTCACCAGCATCCTTCCACCGTTCAGACGCGGACCCGGATAGCCATTCACAGCAAGCCATGGCTTAAACTCGATTGGAAGGAAAGCGGCGTGGACATGCCGTCCGTCCCCCATCGTATACGGCAAGTCCTCTTGAAAGCATGCCCCGGGCTAGCGACTCCGGCGACCCCGAGACAACCTCGCATTATCGGTTGCCTGGATGCTGCCTTCCGCTACCGTAACGGCGTCGGCATCGCGATGGTAAACGATTTCGGAGCTGAACCCTCACGGCCTGCTTCCTCGCTGGGTACGCTTCCACCCGTCAGTCGCCCGACGAGAGGCAACACTCGCTAATGGTCTGCCTGCTACGCTTTGACCAGGCCGGACTTGCACCGGCGGGACTTCTTTGAGAGGTTTCACTGCCTCATTTCCGATTCTCCTCTCCCGCGGTTTTCCCAGCGCGATACGGCGGGTTTTCCGCAGTGCGCATTGGCAGCCAGGGACCGAATGACTATCTTGCCCGGCAATTTCACAGGAGGGGGTAAATGCCTATCGACATTGATGACGTGGACATCAGTTTGATCGAGCTAGCAGAAGCGTTGAACGATCCAAAAGACGGAGAACGGTATCAAACAGCAAAGGCCGCGCTTACCTATCGGCAGCTGAAGGGACAGATTGAAGCGACAGAAGCGCAGCGGGAAGCGATCGGGGTCCAAAAGATTGCAGCCGAGGCAGAAGCGAAAGCAGCGGATGCCGCGATAGCAAGCGCCAAAGCAGCAGAGATGGCTGCTTTGGCAGCGGAAAGGAACGCCAAGTATATGCTCTGGTCGGTAAGGGTCGCGGCAATTGCGGCGATCTTTTCCGCAGTGTCGGCAGTCGTTTCGGCAATCGCTACAGTCTTGCCGTTTGCGCATCCGAGGTGATGGATCGAAGATCGAAGGGGGGAATGACAGGGAGAGATGGTTAGACGGTTTCACGGCGTCGTTCGCGTTTGTAGCCGCGATATTTTAGTTTTTAGTTTCTATCATCGGCTGGAACGTTTCCACGAGCTGCGCGCCTCGCGAGCGCATATCTGTCGGCCTCACGGGCCTGGGTGCGGGTGCGAATGAGTATCTGAGACAGCCGGAGGCGCACAGCCGTCTGCCCCAACCGAGATTGACGCCTTCTTCTTGACGAACCGTCCTGCCAAGTAAGGTCTGCGGGAAGGATAGCGAGAGACGCCCTGCAAGCCACTGCGGCACGGGCTTTAAACTCCAAACATTGATGGCCTGAAGTTTCCGCCAAACCTCGCCTGAATTTAGACAGCAGATCGATGCAAAAGCCACAAGTCACGGCGAACCGACGCGTCCTTCTGCAGCGAGAGGTGCGTTCTGACCTCCGTTTTGGTACGATATGCGAGAACGTGGCGAAGATGGCGCCCGCCAACGACGACGACGTGATCAAGACATTCCCGTCGGATCGAGCCGATCAGGCCGCATATCGTTCTGCCAAGGCGACGGCGCCGAGACCGGTCGGTCGCGAATGCCCATGGCCCGGATGCGCCGGATGAAGGCAGCGCCATCCGCGCCGTCGCGGTCGCGGATCAAGTAGCGTGGGGGCTCGTCCCGGCCGCAGGCCTCGGTCAGCGGACGGGCAAGAGAAGCTCGCGGCGTGACTGCCGCAGGATGAGAAGTCCATACACAAGCCCAAACGAGATCGTCGGCACCACAAAGATGTCGATCGACGCGATGGCGTCGACGTGATTGTGAACAAGGGTCCTCCGGCCCTGCGACGGCGGCCGTCGTCTTTTCGCCATGTACTTCGCCACGGTGGTCTGGCCGACATCCATGCCGAGCTTAAGGAGTTCACCGTGGATGCGGGGAGCGCGCCATAGCGGATTCGCCACCCTCATCTCACGAATGAGTTGGCGAATCTCATCAGGTGTCCTGGGTCGACCGCCGCGCAGCCTTGATTTCCAGCGCCACCAGGCTCGGAACCCAGCGCGATGCCGTCTGATGATGGTCTCCGGCTTGAGGATTTTCACCGCGTCCAACACGTCGGGAGCCAGGTGATAGAGCCCCGCAAACACCAGGCCATCGATATTGCCGACGGTTACCCGCTTGGCGGCCCTACGCCTCAGCACATTGAGCTGATGCCGAAGGGCGAGAACTTCGGTTTGCAAGGCTGCGCGCGACCGGAACAGCCCGGCCACGGCGTACCAGATCAACTCGAGGAGATCGCTCATCGCCGTGATTATCGACCGATTCGCAGGCGATCGACAGCTGTTTCGGGTTTACGGTAGGTACAGTTGACGCAGGACAAATCACACCGGTCGACTCAGACCGCGTGCGCTGGGTTAATTCTCGCGAGCGTTTCCTGCATTTGCCCAGGGTCAATTCCGGTGAGCGTCAAGGCTCAAGCGCTCGAGCGTTTCGTCGCGCAGTCTGGCACAGACTACGAGGGCTCTTGGACCGGGCCGGCGCGTTGCTAGGCCGCAGGAACGAGGCCCCTGAGCGGTCGTTCGCTCCTTATAAGAGGGGATGCCGTCGACAGTCGGCCGTCAACGGTCGAGAGTCGGGCGCGAACCGTTAAGGCGCGAGACATGAGAGAAGTTAAAGTCCTCTCTGCCGGTATCGTGGCCGCCGCGATGTTTACAATGACCGCGGTCCAAGCACAAAGTGTCACTTCCACCGAGGCGAACCGGGCATTCATGAAGAAAGCGATCCAGGACGATCTGGCGGAAATCCAGATCGGGAAGCTTGCGGAGCAGAAAGGTACGTACAAAAGTGTTAGGAACTTCGGGAAGAAGCTTGTCACTGATCACGGCGAGAATTTAAAAAAAGCCAAGTCAGTGGCCCACTCCATCGAAGTGAAACCTCCAAACGCTCCCAATGCTACTCAAGAAGCTAAGTACAAAAACTTGAGCAACCTAACAGGTCTGCAGTTCGATCGGCAATTCGCAGAGCGCGCGGTGCAAGTTCACCAGAGGGACATCAAGGAATTTCAGCGTCAAGCGGAAAAACCCGGCCCCACTGCCGCCTTCGCCGGCCAAACTCTCCCAACACTCGAGCAGCATCTGCGAATTGCCGAATCTTTGAGTCGCTCAATGGCGAGAGGGGTGCGGTAGTGCTGCAGGGCCCGACTAACGAGCGGCACGCAACGACTTTCCGTATCCTGCCTATGCAGCAGAGCGACCATTAAGGCACAGGAAGTTTCGCTCATCGATCATATGTTATCGCCCCCTGCGCTACCCTTGCTGATCTTGCTTGACGTTGGCCATGGAAAGATGAAAGCTGCGCAAAGCTTGACGATACCGAATATCTCTGGACCGCGGCGCCATCGCGGTAGATTTCCAAATGCTTTGAAAATCCAATCACAAGCGCTCATGCGCGTGCAGGCGTTGCGGTGACGAATCCCGGCGTCGCGGCCCCTGCTTCGTATGCTCTGCAGCGCTCGGGAACGGATTGTCCCTGTCGGAAACTCAAAACTCGAACATATCGATGGTGTAGCCCGCCCAAGATCGGCGACGAATGCACGCGCCCTGCTCGGCACACGTCACGCCGAACCGGCGCGTCCTTCTGCAGCGACAGGTGTTCTGACCTCGTTGTAGTATGTTTGGTACGATGCGAGAACGTGGCGAAGATGGCGGTCGCCAACGACGACGTGATCAAGACATTCCCGTCAGATCTGCCAAGGCGACCGCGCCGCGACCGATCGGTCGCGAATGCCCATGGCCTGGATGCGCCGGACGAAGGCAGCGCCATACGTCGCCGTCGCGGTCGCGGATCAAGTAGCGTGGAGGCTCGTCCCAGCCGCGGGCCTCGGACAGCGGACGGGCAAGCCATTGCCCATTAGGATGGGCTGTCACACCCAGCCACAGAAGCTCGCGGCGAGACTGCCGCAGGATGAGAAGTCCATACACAAGCCCAAACGAGATCGTCGGCACCACGAAGATGCCGATCGACGCGATGGCGTCGGCGTGTTGGTGAACAAAGGTCCTCCAGCCCTGCGACGGCGGCCGTTGTCTTTTCGCCTTGTACTTCGCCACGGTGGTCTGCCCCACATCCATGTCGAGCTTAAGGAGTTCACCGTGGATGCGGGGAGCGCGCCTCGCGCGATAGCGGATTCGCCACGCTCATCTCGCTTGAACTCGCGAAGCTTGTCGAGCGCCAGGTCGGCGAGGTTTTTCCTCAACTCGTTCCTGATCTGGAGAACGTCCACTGACTGTACCGCGCACGATTGAGCAGCGCCTCGGCCGCCTTGACGCGGCCCGCGGCACGCTTTCTCCGGTCGCGCGCCACGTCGATCAGCACCCGCACCATTTCAGGCGTCGCCGCGCGCGCCATCACCATCGCATCACGCACCGCGCGCACATCGGTCAATCGCGGCCGACCGTGGCCCGCATCAGGCATCGACGCTCTCCATCAGCTCGGTGTCAGGCCGGCGCTGGAACACTTGTCCGGGCCGCCCAATTTCAGTACTGCCGGAACATGAAAAGAGCAGCGCAGGTAGTACAGAAAAGAAGGGGGCGGCCGCCGACCGGCACCGATCCCGTAACGGCCATTCGGCCGTCGGCTGAATTGCGGGCTCAGATCGACACCTGGGCCGCGACGCAGGACGATAAACCGGCGCGGTCGATTGCTATCCGGCGCCTCGTTGAGATGGCCTTGACCAAGGAAGGCCGTTGAGAGGCACCAGGAAACCCGCACGCACGTTGCCTTTCCGGGCGATGTCAGACACCGGGTCGCAGATTACGCGACAGCAGGGGCTCACGCCCTGCGAAGGGCTGCGATATCTGGTTGACCGGGCATCAGCCGCGCCGGCAAAGAAACCTACCAAGGCCGAGGGTAGCGTCTGACTCAACCAGGCGATCAGCGCCGTTGGTTCGCTCGAAACCTTGCCTTCGTGGACAACCTTGCCGTTGGCATCGATGACGCAAATGCATGATTCTTCCAAACACACATCGATTCCTGCATAATGATTCATGGTCGTCCCTCGATGATGCTTGGAGCTGGCAACGCCAGACTCCGTGTTGATGTGACACCATCATTCTGAGGGACGACCCCTACCATCAGCTTACTAAGATGGCTGGGCCCGGCCCGTTACCCCATCTCGAGATGCATCCGGTTTAACTTCGATAACGCCCTACTGGCGTTATCGTTCTACCGCGATGGCTGTGACTGGACGAGCGGAAAGATCGCGATGCGATCGCCGCGTACCGAACCGAGCCAGAGTTCGTTGGCGACCTGAATGGCGACGGTACTGACGCCGAACCCGTCGATATCGGGGTGGCGGATGAGTTCCTCGACCTTCAACGTGGTCGGATTGACCTTGACAACGTTCGATGTCTGCGAAGGCGCAGTCCCTCCCTGGCCAGCGGCAAGCAGCGTGCCGTCCGGGGCCCATCGGAGATTGTCGAGACGAAAGCCAACCGAAACACTGTCCCTCTTGACCGGCGTTTGCCCGCGCGACAAGCGAATGAAAGACTGGCTGCCCCATCCGCCGATGTACAGCCAGTTACCGTCTTTGGAGATCTCCAGACCGTTCGGACCGGCTGCTTCGCTACCTGGCACTTTCATCCATCCGGTGTCCGGGTGCCATTCCCAGACCTCACCGTTGATCTCGCCCGCCATCATTCGTTCGCGCGCAGCCGCATCAGTGCCCCGCGGCAAAAAGTTTGTCGTGATAAACCCGCCGTCGGACAGACCAACGACAGAATTCAAGCCGATTGGATCGGGCGCAACCGCACATCCGATCCAGGTCAACGTAGGCGCCTTCGGCCGGGCGTCGAATTCGAAAACTTCGATCGATTCCCTGCCGCCATGATGAACGACGTAGAGGGTATGGACCGCGTTCTGTCCAGGGCGCAGATATAGGCCGTGCGCTCTGAACTTGTCGCCTTCAGAGCCGATCGGCCCAGGACACGATTCATACGTTTTCTTGTTCGGCCGCTCTCTAGACGCCGCACTCGGGAAAAGCACGGTCGTGCTCTTATCGCGCAGGTTGATGAGACGGATGGCGCCGTTCGCCGCCATACCAGACGAGAGAACCCAATCCGACCCTGGCACAGCAGCGAGATCTTCAGGACCTAGTTGATCGCAGATGAAACGAACGTTGCCGATCGCCTCACACCCAGCTGCCTTTGCCTCAACGATTCCGCCGATCAGTGATAACGTGATGACGATTCCTAGTGACATCAGCACCTTCATGACCGTCCTCCTATTCCCTGGGCTTTGTACACGAAGCGCATTATACTGCCTCCGACGGAATGTATCCAAAAGTCTCCGTGAATTCACGGTTGCGAACGACCTGTGGGTGGCGAATTCTTAATCAGGCCGCAATCGGTATCTGAAACAGACCACGACAGTGCCGCCGCCAATTGTAATGATCGAGCGCCGCCGGAGGGGCGGTTGACCGATCCGCGTACACGCGCACCGCCTCTTCGAGCCAGCTGTCCCTGTCGGAAACTCAAACTCGAATCTGTAGCTCGCCCGAGATCGGCGACGAACGCACGCGCCCTGTTCGGCCCATATCACGGCGAACCGGCGCGTCCTTCTGCAGCGAGAGGTGCGTTCTGACCTCCGTTGTAGTATTTTTGGTACGATGCGAGAACGTGGCGAAGATGGCGCTCGCCAACGACGACGACGCGATCAAGACATTCCCGTCGGATCGAGCCGATCAGCCTCTCCGCATATCCGTTCTGCCAAGGCGACCGCGCCGAGACCGGTCGGTCGCAAATGCCCATGGCCCGGATGCGCCGGATGAAGGCAGCGCCAGACGCGCCGTCGCGGTCGCGGATCAAATAGCGTGGAGGCTCGTCCCAGCCGCTGTCCCTACCGTAAACCCGAAACAGCTGTCGATCGCCTGCGAATCGCTCGATAATCACGGCGATGAGCGATCTCCTCGAGTTGATCTGGTACGCCGTGGCCGGG
>JASHRR010000530.1 GCA_030037185.1 Xanthobacteraceae bacterium
TCATGACCGATATCCATGCTCCCCGAGCACCAGGGCCATATGTGCCCCTTGCCAGGAATTCCCATCCTTCACGGCGGCCGCCACGTCTTCAAGGAGCATCTGGGCGATCTTTTCCCAGGACATGGGACCGTCGGTGTTGCGGGTGTGCTGGTTCAACGCAACGAACTTGTTGAGGAGCACCACGGTCTCGGGCGGCAGCTCGACCGTAACCGAGATTTTGGTTGTCGGCTTAATCTTAAGCTTCACGACGTTGTCGTTCACTGAGTTCCTTTCTGGCCGAATGATGCGGCCCAAAGGCCGCGCAGCATCTTGGTAGCGTCCCAAAGAGACTGCTTGTCTGCCTTGACCTCACCCGCCGATACGAGAGCGGCGAGGATAGTGGCGACGAACTGGGGTTCGTCGCTCGTGGTCGTTGCGCCGTTGCCACCCGCGCAATCGCGGCGGCCGTTGCGGCGCCGTCGGGTGTGCCCTAAGGCGTCCCTTCGGTAATCTTGCGATAGTGTCCGGCCGTTGTATTCCTGGTCTCGATTGGCGATGTCTCCTTGATATGTCCGTAGCTTCTGAGGACCTCAGCCATCGACAGCGAGGGCATCGGCGGCGGTGGCAGCATGGCAGGCTTGGGCGGCGGCACGGTAGTCGCCACCCTGGGCTTGCGGGTGCGCTTGGGCGCCGCCGGTTTCGCCTCGGTCTTGACCGGCTTCGGTGCTGGCGGCCGCCCCTGTTATCGGTGGGCGCGACCCGATGCTGTCGTTGCGGATGCTTCCCGAAGTTCGGAAGCAAGCCGAGGCAGTGGCCGCAGAGGAGGAGCTGACGCTGTCGAAGGCTAAAAGAAGGAGCGCGAATGATTCCGTACGTCCCCGATGTTGCAGTCGTGTCGCGCGGACCGGCCGTAACCGGCTGAAATTACGCAACACCATGTAGCACGGAAATTACCGAGTCCGCGACATGCCCTGTTGCGGTTAACATTATGATTTTCAATGATAATTCAGGCTGCTCCACAGAAGTGAAAAGCCGTTTAGTATTCAGCTTTTCGCTTGGTGTGAATCATGGAATGCCTGTAACGCGGTGGTCAGGTTTTGTCATCGGCGGAGTCGTCGGCCCTTGGCGAGTTTTCAAAAAGAGCGGCGCTCCTGTCTCATCGCTCCAGCCCGGCGAGCGCGCACGCGAATTCCTTGGCCCCGAAGGGGGCCAAGTCGTCAATCCCTTCGCCGATGCCGATGAAGTGGACAGGTAATTGATACTCCCCAGCGATCGCCACCAAAATGCCGCCGCGCGCGGTGCCGTCGAGCTTGGTCATCACCAGGCCGGTAACGCCCGCGACCTTTGAAAATTCCCTGACCTGGGACAACGCATTCTGGCCGACCGTTGCATCGAGCACCAGCAGCACCGCGTGCGGCGCAGCCGGGTCGAGCTTTTTCATCACGCGGACGATCTTTTGCAGCTCATCCATCAGGCCGGCCTTGTTCTGCATGCGACCGGCGGTGTCGACGATCAGCACGTCGATCGCCTGCGCACGCGCCGCCTCCAAGGCGCGAAAGACGAGCCCAGCCGCGTCGGCGCCCTGAGCACCCGCAATGACGGGACTTCGCGTGCGCTCGCCCCAGATTTTCAACTGTTCGATGGCGGCGGCCCGGAAGGTGTCGCCGGCCGTCAGCATGACCTGTCGGCCTTCGCGCGAGAACCTTGAGGCGAGCTTGCCGATCGTCGTGGTCTTGCCCGAACCGTTGACGCCCGCAACCAGGATGACGAATGGCCGTGATGCGCCCTCGATCACCAGCGGCTTTGCGACCGCAACCAGGATCTTTTCGATCTCGGCCGCGAGAATCGCCTTCACCTCCTCGGCACTGATCATCTTGTCGTAGCGGCCTTCGCCGACTGCCGCGACAACGCGCCTCGCAACATCGACCCCAAAATCGGCCCGGATCAGCAAATCCTCGAGTTCCTCAACCACGCTGGCGTCGAGCCTGCGCTTGGAGACCAGATCCGTGATGGCGGTCGTGATGGCGCTCGAGGTACGGCTTAACCCGCCGCGCAGGCGGCGCCACCAGCCTTGGCGCTCGCCCGGCGCCTGCATTGTGCTGTCATTCATGTCGCCCGCCGTGATACCGGTTTCGTCATGCCGCTTAAAGGGATTACTGCCGATGACATGCTGGCCCGCGTGCTCTACCGGGACGGCCTGATGCTGGTCATAGACAAGCCCGCTGGCCTTGCGGTGCATCGCGGACCAAAGGGCGGCGTCAGTCTTGAGGACTATTTCGATGCCCTCCGGTTCGGCCTGCCACGCCCGCCCGCTCTGGCCCACCGGCTCGACAAGGACACCTCCGGATGCCTCGTGCTCGGGCGCCATCGCAAGGCCCTTGCTCATCTGGGGCTTCTGTTTAAGCACGGCAAGGTGGGCAAAGCCTATTGGGCCGTCGTCGAGGGCGGCCCCGGCGCCGAGGAGGGCACGGTCGAATTGTCGCTTGGCCGGCTTGACCAGACCCGGGGCTGGTGGATGAGGCCGGACCCGAACGGGCTGCCTTCGGTGACGACCTGGAAGGTGCTCGGGCGGTCGTCGGCCTTCCCAGGACCTGATCCCGCCAGCGGGCCCTCGCCAGCGCTACCCTTGCGGGCCCTCCCTGCCGGCCAGGCCGGGGCGGGACGGGGGAGAGAAGGGGCGCGGCCATCCGGATTGCCTTCGATGGTCGGCCGCCCGCCGGTCGGGGCAGAGCGGTCGGATGCCGGCGCTGCGTCGCCAGACCGGGAAGGAGGCTGCAAGCTCACCTGGCTCGCCCTCACCCCGGTCACCGGCCGCACCCACCAGCTGCGCGTGCATTGCGCGGCCAGCGGCTGGCCGATCGTCGGCGACAACATCTATGGAACGGCGCCACGCTTTTCTGTACCGCCGCAGCTGCTTCACGCGCGCGAGGTCGTGGTGCCGATAGCGAAGAACAAGCCGCCAGTCCGCGTGGCGGCGCCGGTGCCGGTCCACATGCGCGACTGGCTGCGCGCTTGCGGCTGGAACGGGGAGGACTAGCTCAATAAATCGTCGCCATCATGCGCTGTGGTGCGGTCCGATCGTGTTCCGGTCCGCCGAGCGCACCATTGCTGATGGCGGCCAGGATGGTGCCCGGCGTCGGCAGCGTGCTTCGGTCAATCTGGGCTGCCGGATCCCACAGCCGCGAGCGCACGATTGCCTTGGCGCACTGGTAATAAACGCGATCGACGCTGACCACGATGACGCTGCGTGGCACCTTGCCGGCGAAAATGAAGCTTTCGCACAGCCCAGGCGAAGTCGAGATCACCGCGCGCCCATTGACCCGGATCGTTTCGCTGCAGCCTGGGATCAGAAACAGCAGCGAAATCCGCGGATCGGCAATGATATTGCGGAGACTGTCAGTGCGATTGTTGCCGCGGCGGTCAGGAATGAGCAGCGTCTTTTCGTCGTTGACGCGTACGAACCCCGGCGGGTCGCCGCGCGGCGTGCAATCGAGTCCGCCGGGGCCGCTGGTTGCCATGGCGCAGAACGGAGCCGCTTCGATGAAAGCGCGATAATGAGCGTTGATGTGATCGATCTCCTTGACCACGGCGGCGCCGGCCGGCGCGCCGTAAATCGCTTCAAGCGCCTCAATCGAAGTGACGAGATCATGATCGCTGGTCGTCACGGTGTTCCCTTTTCATGCCGCAATCAGACGAGCGCCATCATGGCCGATCATGGTGGTCTCGACAATGATGCCGGGTTCGACGGGGCGGTTGAAGCGCACAGGCGTGAAATGCTCGCTGCGTCCGCTCGCTTGGGTTTCGGTAAGGACGCGGCGCACCGCACCGAGTTCGGCATCGAGATGGCGGCGCAGCGCGGCCTCGCCATGGCGGCGCAGGCGGCGGGCCCGATCTTTGACAATCGGGCGCGCGATCTGCGGCATGCGCGCGGCCGGCGTGCCCGGGCGCGGCGAGTAGGGAAAGACGTGCAAATAGGTGAGCCCGCACTCATCGATCAAGTCGAGCGTACGGTGGAACATGTCCTCGGTCTCGGTCGGAAATCCAGCAATGAAATCGGCTCCGAGTACCAGACCGGGGCGCCGCCGCCGGAGTTCCCGGGTGAGCGCGATGGCATCCTGGCGCGAATGGCGCCG
>JASHRR010000531.1 GCA_030037185.1 Xanthobacteraceae bacterium
GTGGAGAAGCGGGGGGGCGGCGCTGTCGGCTTCTATAACCGTTTCTGGCTCAACCAGGGCTCGACCTACACCGAAGTCGGTGGGCAGATTCGAACATCCATCGTCGTCGATCCGCCCGACGGCCAGGTGCCTTTCTACAATGAGGCGGCGCGCAAGCGCATCGCGGCAGCCCGGGCGACGCCGACGTCCACGGCTCAAGTCTGGATGTAATCGGTGCCGTGCATCTTTCGCGGCATGTCGCCCGAGATCGCAAGCACCGGGGCATGATCACGGCCCGCTTCGTAGAGGCCGGCAACCAGATGTGTGCTGCCGGGCCCCGTGGTGCCGCAGCACACGCCGAGCCGGCCGGTGAGCTTGGCCTGCCCAGCGGCCGCGAGCGCGGCGCCTTCTTCGTGGCGCACGCCGATCCATTCGATGCGGCTGCGGCGCACCGCGTCGGCAAGCGGATTAAGTGAGTCGCCGATCAGTCCGAAGATGTGCTTGACCCCGATCTGCTCGAGCGTGGCGACCAGAATGTCGGCCACCGTCCGTACCATCGACTCCTCCGTCACTGGCTATGTCAATAACGGCTTTAGCGCCGGGCCGGCGCTATACGCTGGCTGCGCTGTTAGCGCGCAGCGCTCATCGCGGGACCGGCATCACGCGTAACGACCGTTCCGAACTTCACGCCCTTGGCTTCAACACCAATCGCGGCGAGGATCACGATCACGATCGCGACGATGCCGGCCACCAGCGCGAGCGCGAAGCCGTAATCGTTGCCGTAATGAACCGCGATGTCGGCCTGCAGCGTCGCGTTGACCGAGGCGATCAGATTGCCGAGCTGGTAAGTGAATCCCGGAAAAGTTCCGCGGGCGTCGTCTGGCGACAGTTCGTTCAGATGCGCCGGGATGACGCCCCAGGCGCCTTGGACCATCACCTGCATCAGAAAGGCGCCGACAGCGAGCCATACCATGCTCGTCGAGAACGCCCACAGCGGCAGCACGAACAGCGACAGTACGGCGGTAATAATGATCGTATGACGCCGACCGAAACGTTCGGACAACGAGCCGAAGGAGACGCCGCCTATGATGGCGCCGATATTGTAGATGACAGCTATTAGGCCGACTTCGTGCGGCGTCATTTTGTGCTGCACCTCCAGGAAAGTCGGGTAGAGGTCCTGGGTGCCGTGGCTGAAGAAGTTGAACGCGGTCATCAGCACGACGGCGTAAATGCCGAGCCGCCAATGCGACCGTAGCACGGCGAGCGTGTTGCTGCGCGCCGTGCTAGGCCGCCAGCTGGGCGATTCCGGAACGCTGCTGCGGATGTAGAATACCAGCAGCGCTGGGAGCCCGCCGACCATGAACATGCCGCGCCAGCCAATGTACTGGAATAAAAGCGCGTACACGATCGAGGCGAGAAAGTATCCGGCCGGATAGCCCGACTGCAGCAGTCCGGAGACGAAGCCGCGCGCCTGCTGAGGGATCGATTCCATGGTGAGCGAGGCCCCGACGCCCCATTCGCCGCCCATGGCAACGCCGAAGAGGGCGCGCAGGATCAACAGCACGGTCAGGTTCGGCGAAAACGCGGTGGCAAATTCGAGGGCCGAATAGAGCAGCACGTCGACCATGAGAGTAGGGCGGCGGCCCCAGCGATCCGCTGCGCGGCCGAAGATGTAGGCGCCGACCGGCCGCATCGCCAACGTAAGCAGAATGGCGACTGTGACGTTAGTAATCTCCGTGTGGAATTCTTGCGAGATGTCCTTGAGCACGAACACCATCAAGAAAAAATCGAACGCGTCCAGGCTCCAGCCGAGGAAAGTGGCCGCAACCACGCGTTTCTGTTCGCTGGTCCATCCCGAGAGCGCTGCAATTTGCATCCTGTCCTCCTTGGCGGCGCCGACCAGGCTACGTATAGTACAGGTGACGCCGCCGCCGTCCCGCTGCTGTGTTTCTATCGTGGACTACGCTATGCTTGTCCACATGAGCAAGCGCTATTGCGCAGCTCGCCGCATCGCACGCTCCAGTGCGCCATCGAGCCCGCTCTCAACTGCGAAAGCCTGTTCTTCGTCAAACCGGCCGAATCAAGGCCGACGGTTTGCCATACTCGAAAACCGAACTACCCCTTTCGTCTTCATAGAGGATGATGCGCAAAGGTGCATGCAGACCTGCCGCCAAACGATGACAGGTCATTTTTGATGCGGTGTGCGGATTGCGGATCTCGTACCGCAGTGGCCCTGCGGGGCTGCCCGGTGACCGGCAAGCAAGGCGCAAGATGACGATCGCGACCAATAGCTCGCCGATGAGCGAGGCACCTTGTCACTGCATTTTTGAGCGAGCCCACTACATGCAGCATTATGCAGATATCTAGAAGCCATGTGTTGCTTTGTGGGTCAAGTCGACGGCGACGGCCAGATCGTTCACGCGGATCGGTTGAAGCGGATCGACTGCTCGGTCATCGGCATCGAGGTTGTGACGAGCCTCTCAACTACCTGCACGGAAACCGGCCCCAGCTGCCAGGAATAGGGGAAGGCGGTCCTGTGGGGGCGGAGCCTATGTGTCATTCGCCGCAACGCTCCACGGCCATACGATTGGGCTTCGACGGGTTCATCGGCGAATATCCCAAGGCTACACAGCTACTTGGCCACCACAAGCAGTTAGGGTTCTGCGCACAACTCACGCCGGGGGGCGGTCGTTTTACGCTCCCGATCAACAAGATGCTTCGGTTCGTTCACGATCGACCAGAGAACAGCGTCTGTTTTTATGCATTGTAGTCCGGCGCGAGTAGATGTACTCCGCCCGAGATGCTGCGCTCGAATTCGGCGATGAGACTCGTCGCCCCGGCAGGGTTTCGTCACCGGAGGCTATTGAGTCGAATGTTGAAAACATCAATTTTGCGCCGGGAAGTAGGTGACGTCTCCCAGACATAACTGGAGGGGGCCTCTCCGTCACTTCGGACGGAGCGTCTCAGGCGGCGGCGCGGTTCATGATCGCGACGGTAACGCCGCAATAAACATTGCCCGCCCCGGATGACTATATCGGCCGATTGTGCAGGAGGACTGATGTCCGCGAGATGGCAGGGTCGACCTTTGGTTGTTCGGGCCCTCAGGCCTGACCTCGCGCTTGATCTACCCGGCCGCTGCGCGGCTGCCGAAAGATGACCCTGATTGCCACCGCATCAGCTAAGCTGGGACCGCGCATTTGGCGCCGTGAAAAATGGGTAAGCCAGACCAAACCTTGCAGACCTCTGAGGATCCTGCGAGTGGTCAGGGCCGACGTGCCGCTGACAACGGATACGGTTCGCGAAAAGCGGTGGCGGCCAATCAAGCAATCCACCCTGCGTACCCCGAAAGCGAGCGAACTCGGGAACTGCTGGGCTTGGCAGCAGAAGCCGCTTGGGAATGCCTGATCTTGAGTGGATGAGCTGTTTTGAGACCTCAAGATTGTAAACATATCCGGTCCTGGTCGATGCCGTCGAAAAAAGGATCTTTTGAGGAATCTTTGAGCGATTTTGAATCAAAATGAGATCGAGAACGCAAGTTCGACTCAAAAAGTCGACGACGACGTCTGCTTTCACGGGTGAGTTCGGTGGAGCAGTGGGCGTCGCGCGGACACGAAGGAACCCTCCAGCCCCCCCTGTGTTAAAGTGCATACGGCACATTAGGCGGATCGTCAATGTGGAACCTTTGAGACGCAAATCCGCGATGCGCATCCCAAATCTCGAGTGTTCGTATGCGATCCGACATCGCTCCGGGGGCTGTCTTCCCTGACTATGAGCTTCCCGACCACAACGCAAAACACCGCAAGCTCTCGGAACTGCAAGGGCAAGATCCGATGATCCTCGTCCTCAGCCGCGGCGGTTTTTGCCCCAAGGACCGCCGGCAGGCCGAAGGGCTTGTTGCACTCCATCGTGAGCTGGAGGTTGGCTATAGCCGGCTGGTCACGATTAGCAGCGACAACATAACGGAGACGAATGAGTATCGAACCGGCGTCGGTGCCCACTGGCCATTCCTCTCCGACGTGAGGCGTATCGTCCAAAAAGATCTCGACATCGCCGAATACACCGATCCTCTCCACAATCCAATGATCCCCCACGTGATCGTCCTCGAGCCTGGT
>JASHRR010000532.1 GCA_030037185.1 Xanthobacteraceae bacterium
GAGACGCAGGCCAGATTGCATGCCAGGATATCGAATATTCGCCGCGACGCTTCGCACAAGGCTACCACCTGGCCAGGACATATCAGTGGATCGGCATTGAAGATCTCAAACGCGCGCGGCATGGTGCGCAACCGCCATCTTTCGCGATCCGTGATCGAGGGTGCATTTTTTGAGTTTCGCCGGCAACTTGACTACAGGTCGAGACTCTACGGTTCGAAGTGGTCGCTGACCGCTGGTTTCCTTCAAGCAAGATTTGCTCTTGCTGCGACGTGGTTAAAGATACGCTGGATTTGAACGAACGCACCTTCAGGTGCGACGACTGCGGCTTTGAATGCGACCGCGATCTAAACGCGGCTCGCAATCTTGAGAAATACGCCGAGAGCTTTGCGGCGTTGAAGGCAGCTACTGCTGCCGTAGGCTGTGGAGAGGGGAGCGCTGGCTCACGGCGCAGGCCGCGAGTGAAACTGCCCTCGGCGAAGCAGCTACCAGACATCACCCTAGCTTTGAGTAGGTTCTGGAAAGCGGCAAGTCTAGCCGGGCGAAAAATCCCAGGGGGAATGCGCCAGCGCCCCCGGTCAATCGTCCTCGCCGAATCGCCCGTTGACCAGGAGTTCCAATGCGGCCAGCACCTCAGCCCTCTCCGGGCCGCAAGCCGCTACCGTTATTTCGGTGCCGGGACCAGCCGCAAGCATCATCAGGCCCATAATCGACGTTCCGCCGACAGTCTCGTTGCCCCGGCTCACGCGCACCTCGACGTCGAACTTCTCCACGGTCTGCACAAACTTGGCAGAGGCCCTGGCGTGCAATCCCTTTTGATTGACGATCTTGAGCACCCGAACGGCCGCCCCTGGTGGTGCCTGCGCGCGATCGGCTTGTCCTCGGCTTTCAGCCGGCATGTTCCTCATTTGCCCGCCAACACCCGGCTCGCGATCGTGATGTATTTGCGACCGGACTCTTGGGCCGCCGCCACCGCCTCGGCCAGCGGGCATTCGTCGCGGACCTTCACCAGTTTAATGAGCATCGGCAGGTTGATACCTGCCAAAACCTCTACCTTGGGTCGACTCATCACCGAAATAGCAAGGTTTGAGGGGGTTCCGCCGAACATATCTGTCAAAATCACCACGCCGTCGCCGGTATCTACCTTCTTTACCGCGTCGATAATGTCACGGCGGCGCTGCTCGACATTATCATCAGGTCCGATCGTGATCGGCTCAATCTGACTCTGAGGGCCAACAACGTGTTCCAGGGCGGAACGAAATTCGGTGGCGAGCTGCCCGTGCGTAACGAGAACAAGACCAATCATAGAATCACCCGGCGCGCGCGATGGTGCGCCGCCCGAACTCATTCCAATCATGACCATCCCAAGGCCGAGCGCAAGGGCTTTTCGGGAGGCTGTTAGGAACCGGCGTCTGCCGATGCCGCAGTGTCGCCAAACTGCCGCGGCGATGAGGTGACGGCGGCGAGCACCACGGGGACGGGATCGCAGCGCGGCGCCACCGACAGACGCCGGACTCTCACGCCGGCAACAAGGACATGTGCCGCAGACTCCTCGGGCATCCGCATTGGCGCCGCCACATCGAGGTCGACCACCCATGAAACGACGGCCACGGGCTCGTAGGGCAACTGGGCAATTCCAAGGCCGCGCACCTCCAGCAGGCCGGCAAGGGCGGGGGGTGGCCGCGCAATCAGCCGGCCATGAGCGGCCTCGATATGAACGCGGTCATCTGCCACCAGCCGCGCAAAGGTCAGCGGGCCGTGCGACGCCGCTTGGATAAGGTTGAGCGCGAGCCGCGATTTGCCGCAGCCGGCGGGACCGCGAATCAGCACTGCACGCGCCCCCGTCAGGACGGCGGAAGCGTGGATCGTCGGTGGGGGGTTCACCAGTGCTACATCGCCGGCAGCCGAACCACAAAGCGCGCACCGAGAATGCGTTCCTCGACAGCCGCATCGTCGCCCTTGGTGTCGCGGCCGGGCTCGCGCGGCGCCACGCGGTTTTGCGCCAGCAACCGGCCATCATGGGCTTCGACAATCTGCTTTGAGATCGACAGGCCGAGACCCGAGTTCTGGCCGAAATTCTGGTGCGGCCGGTCGGTATAGAACCGCTCGAAGATTTTCTCGATTGCATCGGGGCTGATACCGGGGCCGTCGTCATCGACTGTGATTAAAATCTCCCGCCCCGAACGCCGGCAGGTGACCCGCACGGCGCCGCCCGGCGGGGAAAACGAGCAGGCATTGTCAATCAAATTGTTCATCACCTGGCTTAGCCGGGAATCATGACCCTGTACTCTGAAAATGCGCGGAAATCCCTCGAAAGCGAGATTGACCGTCACGCCGTCTTCGCGCTTGACCTCGTTGGCCATCGCGACGACGGCGCACAAAAGCTGGTGCAGGTCGACGGGCGCCGCCTCCTGCCGCTGCAACTCGGCGTCCAGCCGGCTTGCATCCGAGATGTCGGAAATCAGCCGATCGAGCCGCTGCACGTCGTGCTTGAGGACGGCAAGGAGCCGCGACCGGCTCGCATCGGTTTTGGCAAGCGGCAAAGTCTCGACCGCAGAGCGCAGCGACGTGAGCGGATTTTTCAGCTCATGGGCCACATCGGCAGCAAAGCTTTCGATCGCTTCAATACGGCTGTAAAGCGCCCGTGTCATTTCGCGCAGATTGCCCGACAGATGGCCGATCTCATCGCGCCTTTGCGTGAAATCGGGGATTTCCACGCGGCCTCTGACGCGCCGGCGCACCCGGTCGGCGCCGTCGGCGAGCCGCCGCACCGGCCCCGCGATGGTGCTGGCGAGCAGCATCGAGAGCACCGACATGATCCCCGCCGCAACCAGGAACACCTTGAGGATAGCCAGCCGCTGCGCCTCGACGGTTTGATCGAGATCGCCGCCCTGGGTTTGCAGCAACAATGCGCCACGCACTGTACGCAGACGCTGAATGGGGACCGCGACCAGGACGATCACCTCGCCGCGGTCGTTGATGCGAACCACGCTCGCTTTCTCGCCGTCCAAGGCCTGGCCGACTTCCGGATAGCTCCTGCCATTCTCGGGCCCGATCTCGCGATAGGGCGGCAAGTCTCCGCGACTGAGCCACTTGCGGATGGCGATAAAAGTGCGTTCGACGATCCCGGGCGGTTCGATCGTTGGCGGCGGCAAGTCAAAACGCAGCACGTCGCCGCGGCCAACAAGGTTGCGGCTATCGAGGATCAGCGTGCCATCGCGGTCGTAGATTCGCGCACGCGTCTTGGTCGGCGCGATCAAACGCCGCAGCAGCGGCGCTACCCGCTCGGGGTTGACCGGAAACTCGAAACCGAAAAGCGTGTTATCGGAAGGACTGTAGGTTTCGCCCGCCTGCAGCTCCAAAAGCCGTTCGGGGTCGATGTTGATGGCGTCGGACTCCGCTCCTTGGCTGGCGATCGCCATGGCGATGATTTCGCCCTGGGCGAGGAGCGTCTGTACGCGCGCGTCGATCAATCCGGCCCGGAACTGGGTGAGATACAAAATGCCCAGCACGAAGGCGAGCAGCCCGGCAATGTTGAGAAAAACGATGCGCCGCGTGAGACTCGAAAAACTCTGGCTGATGAAGAACTGCCACGTATGACGAAGCCCGCCCGCCAAACCCTCGGTCCGCAGGACCCGCCAGGCGCGCACGAAAAAGCCGACACTACGCACGCGCGAGCGCGCGAACGCACTGCGGATGCGGTGAAGGCGCCTCGATGCCGAGACAGCCAAGCCACCGTGCCACTGTTCCGCGCCCGGATCAGCCGATCCGACATGAGTATCGTCGACGTCTAAGGTTTTATCGAGCACGTTGACGGCTTCTCATCAGCTCCACCGAAGCTCACGCGGCACTCGATAACGGCCGCAACCACGACCGCCGGTTCATCAGCGGCGGCCATGGGGAGGATTTGAAAAGCAGCTTTCTTTTAGAACGGGTAGCCCACCTCATTGAGCATTAATTGAGCATTTCGATTAACTGGCGAGAAGGCCCTTTAACATTCCTTAAACCGGTAGCCCACGCCATAAAGCGTCTCGATCATATCGAAGGATTCCTCGGCCTGCTTGAATTTTTTTCTCAGACGCTTGATGTGACTGTCGATCGTGCGGTCGTCGACATAGACTTGGTCGTCGTAGGCGGCATCCATCAGGGCGTTGCGACTCTTGACCACGCCCGGCCTCGTCGCCAGCGCCTGCAGGATCAGAAATTCGGTTACGGTCAATGTCACGGGCTCATTCTTCCACGTGCACGTGTGGCGTTCCGGATCCATCCGGAGCGACCCGCGCTCAAGCACCTTGGCGGTATCGGTCTCCTTGGGCACGGTGCCGTCCTTGCCGCCGGAACGGCGCAACACGGCCTTGACGCGTTCAACCAGAAGCCGCTGCGAGAACGGTTTGCGGATGAAGTCGTCGGCACCCATCTTGAGGCCGAACAATTCATCGATTTCCTCATCCTTGGATGTGAGGAAAATGACCGGCATATCGGATTTCTGTCGCAGACGCCGCAGCGTTTCCATGCCGTCCATACGCGGCATCTTGATATCCAAGATGGCCAGATCGGGCGGGCTCGACTTGAATCCCTCAAGCGCGGAGGCGCCATCCGTGTAG
>JASHRR010000533.1 GCA_030037185.1 Xanthobacteraceae bacterium
TCGGTGGCAACCTGATCGGCATGCTGAACTTTGAAGACTACAGGAACAAGCTGCCGAGCGGCGCCAGCGCGATCTTCGTCGCCTCCAGGGGGCGCTACAATTTCCTCGGCTATAATTTCGCTCAGGATGCGGGCCATCGCTTCGACCGCTTGCGGGTGGTTCAGGACGGAAAGACTTTTGGGTTCACCCAGGACGACTATCAATGGACCAACCCGTTCGCCGAGGGCATCCGCGGGATGGAGGACGCTGCGCTGTTCGCGTTGCGCGCCGATTCGGGCTTCGACGCCTCAAAGCCGTGGCGGCTGGAACTTCTTGTCAACAGCCTGAGCGATCCGCCGGTAACCGTTTCGTTCGGGCTCGATTATCAGCTTCCCGACCTGCAGCTCCTGACCAAGCCCGACGATGCGCCCGGCGCGCCGGCCGCGCAGGCGGGGGAGGGCAGGGCGGGAGAAGCGGGTGTCGGAGACGCTGACGTCAGCGATTTGCCTCTGGACCTTGAGCCGCCGGTCCCGGCCTGGGTCGAGGCGTGGCATGATGCCCGGCTGAAGGTTGCTATTCTGTCGGTGCTTTTGACTGCCCTCACCCTGATCTTCGTATTCCAGGCGCGGCTGGCGCGCTCCCGCCTTGCCCACCGCTTGGTGCGCAATGGATTTCTGCTGGTCGTGCTTGTCTGGCTCGGCTGGACGGCGAGCGT
This sequence comes from Xanthobacteraceae bacterium, assembly GCA_030037185.1. The sequence goes on from JASHRR010000533.1 coordinate 695, forward strand.
GCAGCTATCGATCGTCAATGTCATGAATTATCTCATGGCCCCCTTCAATCGCTTCGATATCGGCTTCTATCTCGCCGAGCCGCTGATGGTGATTATCGCTAGCTACACGCTGCTGTCGGTGTTGTTGATTGGGCGCGGCGTCTTCTGCGGTTGGCTGTGTCCGTTCGGGGCGCTGCAGGAGCTGCTGGGCCAATTGTCCCGCGCACTCGGGGTGCCGCAATGGAACCCGCCGGCCGCGCTGGAGAGGCGCCTGTGGCTGGGCAAGTATATCGCGGCCGCAGCGGTGCTCGTGCTGGTGATGACGCAGATCGACCCATCGGGTGCGACGCTCGAGATCGAGCCGTTCAAGACGGCGATCACCTCGAAATTCACCCGCGCCTGGCCCTATGTGCTCTACGCGGGAGCTCTGCTTGCCATCGGGCTGTTCTCCGAGCGGGCCTATTGCCGCTTCCTGTGCCCGCTCGGCGGCGTGCTGGCCTTGCTGGACCGGCTGCATCTCCTCAATCTGCTCAAGCGCCGTCCCGAATGCGGCAATCCCTGCCATTTGTGCGAACGGTCATGCCCGGTGCGGGCGATCGAGAGGACCGGCAAGATCGTCACGGCGGAGTGCTTCCAGTGCCTCGATTGCCAAGTCGAATACTATGACGACAGGAGATGCCCGCCACTGGTGCAGGCTGCGAAGCTTCGTGCTTCGGCGCGGCCGAGCTAGCGACCATATCGCCGGGCACCTGCAGCCACAAATCGGGCTATGAGGGGCGACCACAAGGGGTCACTCCTCGGGCTGGCCGCGGGTTTGTTGAGTCGATGATCACCACCACCGACACCGCAAACTCATTGGCTCTGCAAAAACTCCAAGGTCGCGGTTTCCTGGAGCGTTGCCGCAGGAGCACGGAATCGCAGCGCATCGGCGCGCTCTTGTGCGGTGACGCGACGCGGCTGCAGGCAGGCGCCGAGCGCGCGGGCGCGTGCGATGATGCGGCGGCCGAACGGCAGTTGTCTCGCCTCCATCGCCTTGAGCGCCGCCGCGATATCGCCGGCCCCCTCCAGCGCCCGCATCAGCGCGAGTGCGTCGCGGGCCGCCTTAACGACGCCGGCGCCCACGTGCGGGCGGGCCACGAAGGCGGCATCGCCGATCAGGGCGACGCGGCCGAATGCCATACGGGGCGATTCGACATCGAATATCGCCTGGAGGATCGGCCGGTCGACGAGCCGTATCAAATCGCGGAACTGCGGCGCCAGCACGGCCTCGGCGGCCTCGCGCATGTCCCCGATGACTGCGCGAGCAATCAATGGCGGGGGGATCGAGAGCGCGTGGAGGGTCCCGGCGTCATCGGTCAACAGCCGCCTGAGCTCGATCTGATCGGCCGGCCGATACCACACCAGATTGTAACGGCGGCGGCCACGGCGCAGGTCGTTGTTCGGCCCGGCGACCGGATAGCCGAGCATCTGTTCGCCCGGCGGCAGGCAGAACGCCATGTGGTCGAACACCTGCGCGTGCAGGTCCGGCGCGATGGCGTGCTCCGGAAGCAGAGCGCGCCACGCCACGTAGCCGACATAGGCCGGGGTCACGTGGGGAAGAAATTGCGCGCGCACCGTCGAGCGCAATCCATCAGCGCCGATCAGCAAATCTCCCTCGACGATCGAACCGTCGGCAAACCGCGCGGCGATGCCGCCGGAACGCTCCTCGACCGCCACCAGCTCCTTGCCGCCGTGATAGCGCGCGGCTGGAAATCCACGGCGGAGCATGTCGTAGAGCCGGTCCCAGGCTGTGAGGGTTTGCCGATACGGATATTCGAGCGCGAGTCGGCCGCCGCGATCGAGGAAACGCCGCGTCTTGACCTCGATGCCGAGCGCCTGTCTCCACGCAATCTCGGCTGCATCGAGCACTTCGCCGAGCAGCGCGTGCGTGACGATACCGGCCCCCCGCCCGGCAAGCTCGGCGGCCGCGCGCTCATAGACGTCAACCGAGAATTGCCGGCGCAGTAGCAAGCCCGCGAACAGGCCTGCGAGCGATCCCCCAATGACGATGGCCCGGCGGGCGGACGCGCTCATTTCGACTCCGTAACGACGTCCGATCGGCGCTCTTGGTTTACGGCTCCAGGCAAGGTATCAAACACGATGCGGCCTGCGCCACACCGGCGACAACGGAGGAAATTGCATGGCCTTGACCATGTCCGACAAGCACGTGGCGCGGATCGACCGGAGCGAATGGCCGGCCGCGCTCAAGGAAGAGTTTGCCCGCGAAGCGCGCGACCCGAACGGATGCGTTGGGAGCGAGCTGGTCTCTGAAACCGACAAAATTCGGGTATGGACCATCAGGCTCAAGCCCGGACAGCGGGTTGGCTTCCACCGGCATGTGCTCAACTATTTCTGGACCGCGATCACGCCTTGCCGGGGCCGCCAGCACCTGATGGACGGCACGACGGTCGAATACGCTTATGCGCCCGGCGAGACCCGGCATGAGAGCTATGGAGCGGGCGAATTCAAGGTGCATGACCTCGAGAATATCGGCGACGGCGAGATGGTGTTCATGACCGTGGAGTTTCTGCACAGCGCCAATACGCCGCTCGCCATCCCGGATGAGATCAGACGAAAGGCGGCGTGAATCCGATCGCCAGCAGAGTTCGCAGGGCTTGTGCGGCCGCGCCTTGCCTTGCTAAGGGCCGCAGGATGTGGATGCCTGCGAGACCAAGCCCGGGGACGAGCAGGATGATGGAGAGGCGGCAGCTCGAAACATGACGGGTGGGGGGAACTGTTGTCCTATGACCTGCTGCTCAACGCGGTGACGGCCGGCCTCTTGCTCGGCGGCTTCTATGCGGCCGTGACGGTCGGAATATCGATCTCGTTCGGCATTCTCGACATCGTCAACATCGCCCATCCGGCCTTTATCATACTCGGCTCCTACATCGCCTATATCATCAACGCCCAGTTCGGGCTTGATCCAATCGCAGCGAGCATTCTCGCGCTGCCGGTTTTTTATGGGCTCGGGGCGGCGATCTACCAGGTCTATTACCTGTCGTTCGAAAAACGCGGCCAGGATCCGCTGCGCGGCCTCGCCTTCTTTTTTGGCGTCCTTTTCATCACCGAAGTGATGTTGGTTCTGGAATTTGGGGTCGATTACCGTTACGTCCAGGCCGGCTACATTGAGCAGAAGCTCACAATCGGCGTCGTCGACCTGCCGCTGCGGATGCTGGTGCCGTGCCTGATGTCGCTCACGATGCTGGCGGTACTGCAGCTCTTTCTGACCCGCACGTTCACGGGCCGCGCCATCATGGCGGTGGCCCAGGACCAACTGGCCCTTCAGCTGATGGCGGCCGATCCGATCCGGATCAAACGGATTGCCTTCGCGATCTCGATTGCAACCGCCTCGTTGGCGGGGGCGTTTCTGATCATCATTCAGCCGGTCGAGCCGTCGATCGGGCGCGACTATATTGGCCGCGTATTTGCGATCTGCGTGCTCGGGGGCCTCGGCAGCCTGCCCGGAACGCTGCTCGCCGCCATGCTGCTCGGCATCGTGGAGAGTTTCACGGAGACCTTCTACGGCCCGTCATGGGCGCCCGCGGTCTCGTTCGGGCTGCTGCTGCTGACGTTGGCTTTTCGGCCCGCAGGACTGCTGGGGCGATAAGCCATGGGCCCGAGCACACGCTCCACCATGCCGAACTGGGCCTTTGTCGTAATCTCTATCGCCGCCGCGGTTGGGGTGTTCGCCGCGGTGCGCGCGGACGGTGATGACTACCGGTTCTTTGAAGGCTACACAGTATTGCAATTCGTCGTGCTGGCGACAGCATGGAATATCCTCGGCGGCTACACGGGCTACGTGAATTTCGGCAGTGCGGCGTTCTTCGCGCTAGGCGCCTATTCAACAGTGTTCTTCCACAAATCGTTTCCACTGCCGATCCCGGTGTTGATCGCCATCGCGGCGGTCGTATCGGGGCTTGTCGGGCTCGCTATGGGCTATCTTACGATTCGTTTGCGCGGGGCGTTTTTCGCCATCGCAACGTTGGCACTCGCGGTCGTGCTGCAGACTCTGGTGGTGAACTGGAACTATGTTGGCGGCGCACGCGGTGCCTATGTCATCCGACCACAACAAACCGAGATGTTGCAGCTGCCCTATATTCAGTACCTGTTCCTGATGATGCTCGTGCTGGCCGTGATAGCTGTCGCGACCGCGCGCATCATCGAACGATCCAAGCTAGGATTTGGTTTTGCGGCCATCCGGGACGACGAACTTGCTGCCGAAGCGTCGGGGGTGCCGACCCTCAAGCTGAAGGTCATTGCCACCGCGCTTTCAGGCGCCCTGATGGGCATGGCCGGCGCGCCGTTCCCCTACTATATCGGCTACCTGCAACCGTCCTCCGCCTTCGGGCTTGAGTATGCTGTCAATTCAATCGCGATGCCGATGATCGGCGGCACCACCAGTTGGGTCGGCCCGCTGATCGGAGCGGTGCTCGTTGGTCTATTGCAGCAGGAGCTGACGGTAAGGATCTCTTCGGCCGTCAACCTGCTGATCGTCGGCCTGCTGTTGGTCGGATTCGTGATCATCGCGCCGAACGGCCTGATCGGGCTGTGGCGGCGCCTCATCGCGCTGTGGCGGCGCTCATCCTCGAAGAAATAGCTTATGGCGGCACCACTCCTTGAAGCGGAGAGGCTCTCCAAGCGGTTCGGCGGCTTCCTTGCGCTCGATGAGATCGATCTCTCGGTGACGGCCGGCGAACGCATCGGCCTGATCGGCCCCAACGGCTCCGGCAAGAGCACGCTGGTGAACTGCATGTGCGGCGCTCTCGTCAACGAAGCCGGCACCGTGCGGTTCGAAGGTCGCAATCTGACCGGGCTCGCCGCCCACCAGCGCACGCGGCTCGGCATCGCCCGCAGCTTCCAGCTGCCGCGCCCTTTCACCAGCATGACGATTGCAGACAATCTCAAGGTGCCCCTGCTCTACGCCATTGATGCGCGTCGCAGGCCGCGGACGGAATCCGAGATCGGGACGCGCTGCGAGGAACTGTTGACCCTCGTTGGCCTCGCCGACCGCGCGCGGCAGCTGCCGCGCGATCTCACGCAGGTGGACATGCGCAAGCTCGAGCTTGCCCGTGCGATGGCAACGGAGCCCAAGCTGCTGATTGCCGACGAGCCAATGGCGGGACTCTCGAACTCGGAGGTCAACGACATCGTGGCGCTGCTGATCCGGCTTAATGAGCGCCGCATCACGGTGATCCTCATCGAGCATATCATGCGTGCCGTGATGAGCTTCTCCCACCGTTTGGTGGTGTTGGTCTCCGGCAAGAAAATTGCCGACGGCCGCCCCGACGACGTGATGCACGATGCGGAGGTCGAGAGGGCGTATCTTGGGCAATAGCCTCACCATTGCGGGCGTCGATGCCGGCTACGGCGCCGTGCGCGTCTTGGAGGACGTCTCCGTCAAGGTGGGCGGCGGCGAGACCGTGGTGCTACTCGGCACCAACGGCAACGGCAAGAGCACGCTGATGAAGTGCATCATGGGCATCGTGCAGCCGAGCGCCGGCACCATCACCGCCGAGATCGACGGCGAGCGATATGATCTCGTCGGCCGCGGCACCGAGGATATTGTCGATCTCGGCATCGCGCTGGTCCCTGAGGGCCGCCGGCTTTTCCCGCGCCTGACCGTCGAGGAAAATCTCCTGCTCGGCGCTTTCCGGCCGAAGGCCCGCGCCCGGATCAAGGCCAACATGGATTTCTGCTTTTCGGCGTTTCCGCGGCTGGCCGAGCGGCGGCGCCAGCTCGCCGGCTCAATGAGCGGCGGCGAGCAGCAGATGCTGGCCCTCGGCCGCGCCCTGATGCTGGCCCCGCGCATCCTGCTGATCGATGAACCCTCCGTCGGCCTCGCCCCGGTGTTGGTCAGCCGCACCATCGACGCCATCCGGGAACTCAAGCAGCAGTACCAGCTGACGGTGTTGATGGCGGAGCAGAACTTCCCGCAGGCCCTGCGCATCGCCGATCGCGGCTACGTGATCGTCCACGGCAAGATCGCGTTCGAGGGCAGGTCGGCCGCGGAACTCAACAACAACGATTTGATCCGGAAGTTTTATCTCGGTTTGTGACGGCGCGTCGCCTGGGTGGAGGAGCCGCAACTTCGGGGTCCGGTATGCGGGACCCGCGCTTCACGCTGAATGGGGTTGCGGCGGGCCCGGCGGCTACCGCGCTACGGACGTCTTGGGCTGTTCACTTCGCCTTCGCAAACGGATAGATCACGGTGCCGGATTTGTATTCGGCCGGCGTGAGGACGGTCTGGGTGTTCATCGCGCGGAACTGCTCGACGTCATTGCCCTTGACGTTGTGGAACTGAATTTGCAGCATCCGCGGCTGCGCCCATTCGCCGTCCTCGCCGAACTTTACGTCGCCCAGCACGGTCTTGAACGTGGTCCTGCGGATGTAATCGGCGAGCTTCTTGTCATCGAGGCTCTTTGTCCCTTCGATCGCCTGCTGGAGCACCTGCAGCTGGGCGTAGCCCCACGGCGCCATGTAGTAGCCAAGCGTGTCGACCCCCTCTGCCTGGGCCCGCGCCTGGTATTTCTTGATCAGCGCCTCGACGCCGGGGAACTGCATCTTCGGTACCGGCAGCCACATGTCATAATTGACGAAGCCGTTGAGCATCGGGCCGAGTTGCGCCTTTAAGGCGGTGGCTTGCAGACCGACCATGGCGCCGCCGATCATTTTCGGCTTGAAGCCGATTTCGTTGACGGCCTTCACCATGCCGACCGAATCGGGCGGGTACGAGCAGACCACCACGAGGTCCGGATTGGTGGCTGCAATCGCCCGCACGATCGGAGAGAAATCGGTGGTCGAGGGCGGATAGGTCTTGTCATAGACGATCTTGAGCTTCGCCTTGCCGGCGTTCTCGCGGGCACCGTCGGCGGCATTGCGCGAGAATTCCTGGTCTGCCGCGACGATCGCGACCGTCTGCGGCTTCGGATTCTGCGCCATCGCGGCTTCGAAGAAGCCCTCGGTGAACGCCGCCTTCGGATTGGGACCGGACGGGATCATCGCGAAGTAGTTCGGATACTTGAACTCGCTGTTCACGGCGAGCCCGAGCAGCGTGACGAATACCTTGTTGCGTTGGATGACGATCGGCATTGCCGGCGCCATCTGCGCCGTCGCATAGGGGCCGATAATCAGGTCAACCTTGTCGACGTCGAGTAGCTTGGTGTAGATGCCCGGCACCGTCGAGGGATTGCTCTGGTCATCGTAGTACACCAGCTTGACAGGCCGGCCCAGCAGCCCGCCCTTTGCGTTGACGTCCTCCTCCCAGATTTTCTGGGCGATGAGCGCCGACTTGCCGTTGGGGGCGAGGCCTCCTGTCATTGCCATGCTGAAACCGATCTTGATCGGCGCGCCCGATTGCGCCGCCGCGCTGCCGGCAAGGCCCGCGACGGCCGCCGTTACGACGGCGATGACCGCAAGAGCGGGTTTGAGCTCAGAGAGCATGTCGTCTCCTCCCGTTGGGGTTCGCAATGGCGCCCTGTTGATGGCATTTTAGAGCCATTCGAAAGCCGTGCGCCAGTGGTCGCCTTCTCGAGCCCCCGTCAACAATGGCGGCTGGGCCTGACAGGATCAGCCGCGGTTGACGAGGCTCCTCGCTCAAACGAGACCGGCTGCAGCGTAACGGAGACAGCAGACCGGCCTGGGGCGCTTCCCCAACTGCGGACTCCAGATTTCGCGAGAGCCCGGACGCGATTGCGCCCTATCCTCCCTGGCCCGGTGAGGCGGGTCGGGGCGTGGCATCGCCGCCTTCCACCACGACCGTCTCGACCTCGCCCGCGCCATTGCGACGGAACGCCGCGGCTTCTTCGTATTCGGGGGATTGGAAGCACGCGACCCCCTGCTCGAACGAATCGAATTCAACCACCACGAAGCGATGGAATTTGTCCGGCCCTTCCATGATCTGGAAGCGGCCGCCGCGGGCGAGCACGCGGCCGCCGTACTTGGCGAAGATGGCCGGGATGCGATCGGTGTACTTCTTGTACTCGGCCGCGTCGATGACGCGTGAACGTGCGATCCAATAGGCGGGCATGTGCTTCCCCAAATCGTGCGCCAACTGGAGACCCTTCCTGCCTCCAGAAATCAAGGCAAAGCAGGGACCGGCGAACGAAGTTTATGTGCAGCAGGCCGATTCCGGCAAAATTGCAATGCGGATTTGTGTTAATGACACGCTGTGCGCAAACTCGGGATCGAAATCCTTGAGGAGACATGCCATGCCGCTTCAACGTCTGCAGCATTTTCTGATCCAGACCGAGGACCTTGAAAAGACCAAGGACTGGTACGTGGATGTGCTCGGAATGCGGGTCGGGCCCCATCCGGACTTCAAATTTCCGGTGTATTGGCTCTATCTTGGAGACAATGACGTGCTCCACGTCACCCAGGGCGGCGCCAAGGTGTCGGAGAACCGCTTGAAATATCTCGGCCAGCAGTCGAGCGCGACCGTCGGTTCGGGAGTCGTCGATCACGTGGCGTTTCGCGCCACGGGCCTCATGGACCTGATCGAACATCTCAAGAACAAGGCTATCGATTTCAAGGAACGCCGCGTCAACAACCAGGGCCTCTACCAGCTGTTTCTCATCGACCCCAACGGCGTCAAGATCGAGCTCAATTTCGAAGCCGCCGAAGCGGGCGAGCGCGAGCCGGAACTGATGGCGACGGCGCTGCAAGCGTAACGTGGGCCAACGCAAAGCGTGCCGATCTCCGCAAGCGCGGCGGTGCCGTGCCGGCCCTGCATCCCAGACCCGAAATTTGCGGTATTCGGCGAGGTTTCAGCGGATCGACGCAGCTTCGTTGAATCGGCTCGAGCTGGTGAGCGCAACAGGGCTGGTCCCGTCAGGAGCTTCGCGGAGCCACCGCGTTATCACTTCGTGCCGATCGATCGCGCGGCGTCTTCGACGCGCCTGGCATCGGCATCCCGGAAGGCGCCGGTCGAATCGACGTGCGCGGCCTCGATCGGCCTCATCATCTCGCCGACTCTTCGAACTGAGCCAGCCTCAGTCGATCATCAGGTCCACCGGCGATCTTCCTCACGCGGCCGGTCGCGCTGGTGGTATCTGCCGGGGAGCGCTTTTCGCGCTCTCGTTGCTTTGCCCTCGCCTGCGAGCCGTTGGCGCGCCAGGTTGGTTAAGGCCGAAGCGGGTTTTTAACTAGAGCTCAATCAGCCAAACAATCGAATTGCCAAAAACACGCTGGCTTGTCTGATAATTTCCGTGTGGGAATTGCGGCCGTGATCTGAATCGCCGCCTCGTTTCCACGGCGGGAAAATTGCGGCGATCGCCGTGCGTGTGACGGTTCCAGCCAGATAACCGAGTTGAACGGCGGCTATCAGCTCTACCGCCATTAACACGATTGACCAGAAACGGTCGGCGTGGGCAACCCCGATCATTATTGCCGATATCATGGCGAACATAACGGCAGGCACAAGGACCAAAACCTTGTATCGCAGACCGAGCACGATGCCGACCACGACGCCGATAGCTGCTGTGTCAATCGCCATCATCCGCTGCACGCAAAGCCGTAAGCAAATCCGCCGAATTGCGGGGGAGAGAGGCTCGCGGGCATACCAGATTTTCGCGCAAGCAGGAATGCGCCAGCGAACACTTACGACCCCGAGCGCAATCGCGCGGTGCTTACCGCGGACGAAGCCGCCGCGCAGCGCTGATCAGCCCGACACCCATTCCACCACTGCGCTTGCATAAGCCGGATCGGACTCTAGTTGTGCAGTTGTGAGTTGAACCGGGGATTGCGAGCTCCGATCAAGAACGCCCAAGTTGGTCCGGTTGCCGCGCGTATTGCGATTCCGATCAGATAGCCGAATTGGACTGTCGCTCCAAGTATAGCCATTGCCAAGATGATCGACCCAAAATGGTCCCCGTGCGCAATGCCCGCCATCGCTGCAACCATCATGGCCAGAGCAACCGCGGGCACAAGGACGAAAACCTTATATCGCAAGCCGAGCGCCGTGCCCGCCAGCACGCCGATAATTGCCACTTCAAGTCCCATTGCGCCCCCCCGCACGTCAAAAAATTGAGCTTCTTGAAGAGCCCAAGCGATCGCCCTGGCGTGGCCCCCCTTGCGACTTTTTAGTGACGCTAGCGTCGCAAATCGGCCGGGCCGCGGCTTTTCGCGGCCATTCACTGGGCATTACTAAGATTTTCCCAGACAAAGTGTGTTGAGTAGATGCCAAGAACGCAGTTCCGAAGACGCTAGAACTTGAGGTTCCACGGCTGCGAGCAGCGGTTGAAATGCGGTGGCGGCCGCGTTACAAAAAAATACCATCACATGCTTGGTGAAGCAGGTCTTCGTGGGGGATGCAGCCTTGACTGAAGAGCCGCCGAATCAAGGTCCCGCCAGTTACCGCCAGTTAGGCGCTTTTGAGATCGATCGCCGGCCCGCGTTCGCGCCCCGATAGTGGCGAACAGCCGTCCCGCCGCGGAGGCGCTTAATCCCGCGACGCGGTCAAAAAAATCAAAACAGCGACAGTTGATTGTTCTTCAAATCGGTCACCAGCATGCAACCCGGTGCATGGGTAATCGCGAACGGCGGCTTGGCCGCCGCGATAGCCGCCTGCGGAGTGACGCCGCATGCCCAGAACACCGGCAGCTCGCTGGATTCGATCGGAACCGCATCCCCGTAGTCGGGCTTGCCGAGATCGTACACGCCGATGGCTTCGGGAAAACCGATATGTACCGGCGCACCGTGCACGGCAGGCAGCCGGGTGGTGACCTGAATCGCACGGATCGCGTCGGCCGGCTTCATCGGCCGCATCGACACCACCAGCGGGCCATGAAAGCGACCGGCCGATTGCGTGGCGATGCTGGTACGGAACATCGCGACATTGCACCCGCGTGCAATATGACGGAGAGGAATATCGTTCTGCAGCAGGGTCTCTTCAAACGAGTACGAACAGCCGATGACGAAACTGACGAGGTCGTCGCGCCACATTGCCGTTATGTCGGTCGGCGATGCGATGAGCTTGCCGTGCTCCCATACGCGATACCTTGGGAGATCGGTGCGCAGGTCAAGATCAGCGCCGAGCGCCGGCAAAACCGGACTTCCCGCCTCCGACACCGCGAGCACTGGGCACGGCTTGGGGTTGGCGTGGCAGAAACGCAGAAAGTCATCGGCCCAGTCGCGCGGCAATATGGCGAGATTGCCCTGCACATATCCAGGCGCAAGCCCCGCCGTGGGCCCCCGAAGCCGGTCTGACCGGCACTCGCGGCGAACGTCGCGGCCGGTTGACCTGTAGATCGCAGCGGCCGCGAGATTGCTTTTATCCATCGGCTTGCCTCCTGATGGCGGCCGGATTGCGAGCGTTCAATCGTGCTCTGGTCCAATTGCCTAGTTTCCAGATTTTGATAAGTGCAACTTATCAGAGCGGTGTCCGATGAGCGCGAAGAAAATTGATTCCGCCGATGCAAATTGCGCCGGTCGGAGAAGAAAATCCTTGCCCTGCTTTCCGGATCCGCGAAACGTTCCAGGCTGCCACGGCTTTGGCGTCACACCGGACGTGGTTCTTGCCTACAAATGGCTCAACCTCAGCGCATGCACCGCTCCACGTCCGCGCGCTGCGTGATGCCGTCGCCGCCACGCCGGACGACACGGACGACGCGACGCAAAGTGGTTGCGATCGCCACAAAGGTCGCACGGGTGGCCGAAACAACGTGATAAATTCAGCTTATCAAACCTTGCCAAAATGACGATTGGACAAGACCGTGCGGGATCTATTTGCTCCGCCCGCGTTCAGGCATGGAAGCGCAAGCTATGACGACAGCATCCCAATGGGAATTTTGGATTGACCGCGGCGGCACGTTCACGGATGTGATCGGTCGGCGACCGGACGGCACGCTCGCCGCCTGTAAGCTGCTGTCGGAAAATCCCGACGTCTATGGCGACGCTGCGGTCCAGGGCATCCGCAATCTCCTCGAACGGGAGGCTGGTGAGCCGATTCCGCCAAGCCTCATCGGCGCCGTCAAAATGGGTACGACGGTCGCCACAAATGCATTGCTGCAGCGCAAGGGCGCCCGCACCCTTCTCCTCACCACGAAGGGGTTCCGCGACGGCCTCAGGATCGGCTACCAGGCCCGGCCGAAAATCTTCGCCCGCCATATCGTCAAACCGGACATGCTGTTCGAGCGGGTGATCGAAGTCGTCGAACGCGTGCGCGCTGACGGCACCGTCGAGGCAGCGCTCGATCTTGAGGCTTTGCGCGGCGATCTCCAGCGCGCCCGAGCAGACGGCATTGAGGCGATCGCGATCGTGTTGATGCACAGCTACCACTATCCCGAGCACGAACGGCAGTTAGCGTCCCTCGTGCGCGGCATGGGATTTCCCCAGGTCTCGGTCAGCCACGAGGTTTCGCCGCTGATCAAACTGGTGGGCCG